>NZ_JBHWJL010000496.1:0-2282 GCF_042731495.1 Streptomyces sp. NPDC059853 | reverse complement strand
TGCGTCCGCCGCGCAGTTCGCGGAAGGCGGTGACCAGGACTTCCAGCACGGTGTCTTCGACGCCGTAGCGGGCCCCGGTGCGTTCGACGGCCGTCCCGCGCACTCGGTGGCGTACTCCAGCAGATCGCGCATCACCAGACCGAACAGATCGGCCGGGTAGTCGCGGGTGGCGTGCTGGATCTGCCGGATGGCGTGCGGCAGCAGCTCCCGCATCCGCCGGGTGACGATCTGCCAGTTGCCGGGGTCGGCCGCCACCAGGCGGCGGCAGGTGTAGGTGCCCCACGCCATGTGCCGCCGCTCGTCGTCCCGGATCCGGGAGATCATCTGCCGCATGCCGGGGAAGATGTCCAGCTCGGTGCAGATCCGGGTCCAGGCGAAGTACCCGGTCAGCGCCAGCACGCCCTCCACCACGTGGTTGTAGGTGACCGAGGCCCGCACCTGGTTCTGCGGCGTCGGCTCGTGCCGCAGCCGGTCCAGCGACTCCGGCAGCGCGTCGAAGAAGATCCGCCGGTAGCCCGGGTTGTCGGCCACCAGGCCGTTCAGGTCCTCGTGCAGGCCCACCGCGTCCAGCCACATCCGGAAGACCTCGGTGTGCTTGGCCTCCTCGTAGCAGAACTGGGTCAGATACATCTCGTCCGCCAGCCGGCCCTCGTGCGACATGGCGGCCATGAACGGCTGGAGATCGTGGGTGACGGCCTCCTCGCCCGCCAGGAACATCGCGCACAGGCCGGTGAACGCCTCGCGCGAGACCTCGTCGAGCCGCGCCCAGTCCTCGGCGTCGCGGGAGAAATCCAGATCGGCCGGGTTCCACGCCTTCGCGTGGCCCTTCCGGAACAGCCGCAGCGGCAGACTGTCGAAGTCCAGCCCGCCCCGGGCCAGCGCCGAGAAGTCCTTGCGCTGGGGCTGCCGTAGTTCGTGCGCGGTCATGATGGCTCCTTCCAGCCGGGGGAGGGGTGGGGTCAGCCGCCGATGCGGAGGTCGAGGTACGGGGGCGGCTGCGGCACCTCGGCGTCGGGCGCGGTGAGCACCAGCGCGTCCCCCGCCCGGCCGGTCTCCTCGAAACCGGCGAAGCGGTAGGTCACGTACATCACGCGATTGCGGTCGGTGGGTACGAAGGCGGCCGTCAGCCGTGCCCCGTTCTCCCGTGCCAGCCGCATCACATGGTGCAGCAGCACGGTGCCCACGCCCCGGTTCATCACCCGGCAGGACATCAGCAGCAGCTTCAGCCGCCACTCGGGCCCGGCCGTTTCCACCAGGGCCAGCCCGATCCGGCCGTAGCTGCCGAACCGGTCCTCCAGCCCTGCCATCAGCAGCAGATGGTCCTCGGACGCCGACAGCGCCTCCAGTTCCTCGTAGGAGTAGGTGGCACCGGTGGAGTTGAGCTGATTGGTGCGCACCGTCAGCTCCTCCGCCCGCTGGAGGTCGCTCACCTGCGCGCGGTCGATGGTGAAGACCATGCCGAGGGTGGCCAGGAACTCCTCGCCCGCGCCCTCGAAGCTCTCCTCCGCCCGCACCCGGGCCTCGCTGCTGCGGTACATCTCCCGGCGCCGGGAGGCGTCCTCGGTGCGGAAGCGCGGGGTGAACTCCGGGCGGTCCGGCAGTTCGGCCGCCGTGTCCGCGTGCACGCACAGCACCTGGGGGTGGGCGAACGCCACCTCCTCCAGTTCGAAGGGCTGGTCGTCGATGAACGCCAGCGCGTCGATCCCGATGTTGAGGGACTTGGCGACCGCCTCCACCGACACCGACTTGGGGCCCCAGGTGATCTGCGGGGCCAGGAAGTAGTCGGCGACGCCCAGTTCCGTCAGCCGCCGCATCGCCACCTCGTGGTCGTTGCGGCTGGCGACGGAGAGCAGGATGCCCCGCTCGTCCAGCGCCCGCAGGGTCTCCAGCACCCCGGGACGCAGGTGGACGTCCCCGTCCTCCAGCAGCACCCCGTCCCACACGGTGTGGTCCAGGTCCCACACCAGGCATTTGACGCGGCCCCGGCCGTCCCCGGTCATGAGGCTCCCCCTTCCGGTGTCCGCGGGCGCCCGGCGCCGGCGGAGGTCAGCGCATGCTGCGCGATGAGAATTTCCTGGATCTGGGAGCTGCCCTCGATGATCTCCATGATCTTGGCGTCCCGGAACAGGCGGTTCGCCGGATGCCCGTCGGAGCAGCCCACCGCGCCGTGGATCTGCACCGCGTCGGTGTCCGCCCGTACGGTGCCCAGGGGCGTGATGAGATCGCACTGGCCACGGTCCACGCGGAGCACCCGCCCGGGCATCAGGTCCTGTGCGGCGTTC
>NZ_JBHWJL010000495.1:0-2282 GCF_042731495.1 Streptomyces sp. NPDC059853 | reverse complement strand
GCCCCACCCCGCCCCCGCGACGACAACGAGCACCAGGAGCAGCCGCACATGACCCCCCGCACCGCCGAGGCCGCCGTCGAGCAGGCCGTCGCCGACCTCCGCACCGTCCGGGAGCACTGGGGCGATCTGCTGGCCGCCATCGAGACGCCGCCGGCCGACACCTGGCCGCCCCGCCAGCTCGCCCACCTCATGCGGCCGACCAACGACGGGCCCGAGCTGGTCGCCGACCGAGCGCCGCTCGTGCTCCGCGACTACCCCGCCCCGCTCAACCTCGACGCCCTCGACGCCGGAACCGCCGTCGAACGGCAGGTGTTCGACCTGTGCGACACCCTCGCCGCCGCCGTCCAGCTCCCAGCGGCGGCCGGCGACCCCCGGGCATGGGTCCTGCCCACGCACAGCGCATCCGTCACCCACCGGGCAGCCTCCCCGGGCAGCCGCATCCACGGCCTGCACTGGGCGTGCGTGTGGGTCGAGGGCCGGCTACTTGACGACGACACCACCGGCCCCGACGCGCTGTTCAACCGGCTGCCCGGGTACCTGCTCGACGAAGCGGCCGGCGTCGCCGCCCGCGCGGCCGGCCGCGTGCTCGGCGCCCTCGGACTCGACCGCCGCCACACCCCGATATCCCGCCCGTGCCCGGCGTGCGGCGGGCCGCTGACCCTGCACACCGACCCGGACGGGCCGCCCACCGTGACGTGCGCCCAGGGCGCGGACTGCCCGGCCGCCGTGCCCCTGGACCGTCGCGGCCGGCGGGTGTGGGAGTGGCCGGCCGTACTCGACCTCGGCCCCGGACCGCTCCAGTCTCAAGTCGCATGACAACTGACTTGCCAACCGCCTTGGCAATCCCTCATACTGGGGGTCCGCCGGACCCTACCCGGCACCACCGCAACACCACCCCGAGGGAGACACCCCCGATGACCCAGCTCACCCGCTACGCCCGCAACCCCAAGAGCGGCGCCTACCACTACGTGCGCGAAGTCGCCGGCGGAATGCTGATCGCCCTGTGCGGCCGACGCGCCGACGGCATGTCGCCGCTGCCGGCCCCCGCCCGGCACACCGAGTGCAAGCGCTGCGCCGCCGCCCGCGCCGAGGAGATCGGTACGCCCGGCGAGCAGGGCCAGGCCGACAAGGCGCCGTTCACCGAGCGCGCCCGGGTCAGGTACGCGGTCGTCGGCCGAGGCAAGCGCGTGCACTACTCGCCCATGAACGACGAAACGCTGTGCGGGCGGCTGACCACGAACTACGTCGACGCCGAGGCAGCCGACCTGTTCAGCAAGGGCTACGAGCTGTGCATCCCGTGCCACCGCCGCGCTGAGCAGCGCGCCGACGCGGCCCGGCTCGCCGAGTCCTCCCCGCTCGCCGCTGCGGCCGTCGCCCTCGCCGAGACGGTCGAGACCGACGCCGCCGACGCGCCCGCCATCGCAGCCGAGCTGCCGCGCGGCATCATCGAGCCGGGCGCCCGAGTCCGGGTGCCCCTCGGGCGCGCCGTCGTCACCGCGATGGACGACGACTACGTGAGCGTGCGATTCGACGACGGCACCGAGGGGCGCGTCGCCGCCGAATCGCCCCACATCTACCGCCTGTGTGACGCGTGCGACCAGGTGGGCGACGCGTCGCTCGTGGGCGACGGCCGGACGTGCGGGTACTGCCTCGCCACCGCCCAGGACGACGCCGCACGCACCGCCGACGCCGAGCCCACACCGGAGCGTGACGAACCGTCCGACACGTGGACGATCATGACCCGCTCCGGCGAGGAAATCGCCCGCGTCGACGGCGCCACCGCCGAGGACATGACCCGGGCCGCCGAAGCGCTGCCAGAGGTGCAGGCCAACATCCGCCGCGAGGGAGGATTCTCGCGCCGCCGCCTCTACGTCTCCGAACTCCGGCCCTCATCCGCCGAGCAGCGGCTCACTGCTGCCCAGGCCGCCTACGAGAACAGCCACCGCAGCGCTGAGCGTGTCCGTGCGAACCCCGACCCCTCCGACCCCGAATGGCGTGCGGCCCTCGCCGAGCTGGGCGCCGCCCTGGAGCGGTGGCGGCAGGCCGACCCGTCGATCGACACCGCCGAGGACGCCGAGGGCACGTGGCGTGCCGGATGGATCGGCGCCCCGCTGGCCGCCGACGACGGCGGCCTGTTCCCCGCCGCCGATGCCCTCGGCGGGGAGCGCGGCGAGCAGGGCGGCTTGTTCGCCTGACCCGACCTGGCCCGCCCCCCCCGCTGTGGGGGGCACATCACACGCGGCGGTCTCTGTAGGGTGTGGGGCTCGAGGGGGGCGCGGTGG
>NZ_JBHWJL010000494.1:0-2297 GCF_042731495.1 Streptomyces sp. NPDC059853 | reverse complement strand
CACCCTCCCGCGCCGCAGGAACCCGCACCCACCCACCCCACCAGGAGCAACCTCGGACACAACAGAGGAACAACCCACTACCCTTCAACTGGTGGACCACAGTGAGCTAGCCAAGGAATGGCAAAGCCCTCACTAAACCCCAGCTCAAAAAGGGTCCTCCCCGCACGCGCGGGGGTGTTCCGCGAACCGGCAGGCGGCTGAAGACCTCGAAGCGGTCCTCCCCGCACGCGCGGGGGTGTTCCGTCCATCAGCTTGTTGACGTTGCTGGTCCCGAAGTCCTCCCCGCACGCGCGGGGGTGTTCCGTGAGGCAGCTCCACATGGCGGTGACGGCATGGGTCCTCCCCGCACGCGCGGGGGTGTTCCGAGCTGGGACGCACCGGCCGGTCGGTGGGCATCGTCCTCCCCGCACGCGCGGGGGTGTTCCGCGCAAGGGGATCGGGCGCTCGTGATTTTCAGGGTCCTCCCCGCACGCGCGGGGGTGTTCCGCTCGCCGATGTCGCGTCGCTGCGGCGTGCGGCGTCCTCCCCGCACGCGCGGGGGTGTTCCGCGCGCCATCGCCCGCGCCCGCCGGGAGGGCTGGTCCTCCCCGCACGCGCGGGGGTGTTCCCTGACGGCATGGCTCCTGCGCGCGGAGGCCAGGGTCCTCCCCGCACGCGCGGGGGTGTTCCGATGAGAACGCCGTCCTTGGGCTCGGCGGTGACGTCCTCCCCGCACGCGCGGGGGTGTTCCGTGGAAGCGCAGGGAGGCCGCCGCCCTCGACGAGTCCTCCCCGCACGCGCGGGGCGCCCCGTGTCCGGGCGGGTCGCTGCCCCCGGGGGCAGCGGCCCGCCCGGGGCAGTGGCCGCCAGGGCGGCGCCCCTCGCTCACGTCCAGGGGCGTTCGCGGACTCGGAGGGCGCGGCGGAGGTCGTCCGTTTCGTCGGTCAGTTTGCGGTGGAGTGCCTGCGGCAGGGGCTCCCGCAGGGCTGCTTCCGCCAGGGTCAGGGTGGTGTGGTCCGTGAAGGGGTGGGGGAAGGCGTGGCGTGCCGTGGCCACGGCCAGGGCGTGGCCGCGGCGGGTGGCTACGCCGGCTGCGGCCGGGAAGTAGCGTTCGACGTAGGGGCGCAGCAGTTCCCGTTGGCGTTCTTCCGGTTGCCAGAAGCCTTGTGCCGTGGCGGTGAAAAGGTAGTTGGAGAGGGTGTCGGCCGGGTCGAAGAGGGCGTGCCAGGCGGTGGCTTTGGCTTCGGGGTCGGGGAGGGCGGCGAGGCAGCGGGCGGCGCCTTCTTCGCCTTGGGCGCTGGGGTCGCGTTCGGCTTCTGCCCGGATTTCGGTTTCGTCGGTGGCGCCGAGGGTGGCGAGCCGGTAGAGGATCCGCCAGCGCAGTTCGGGGTCGTGGCCGGTGGTGTCGTCGGCGAGCCAGGTGCGGAGGGGTGTTTCGCCGGTGGCGCTGCGGATGGCGGTGCGCTGGGCGATGAGGTGTTTGGCGTTGTCCTGGCGTTCGGTGGCGTGGTGGGCGAGGTCGGTGGCGAGTTCGGTGAGGAGGGTGAGTGCTTCGGTGCGGGCGGGTTCTTCGCCGGCGAGGTAGCGGTCGGTGATCTGGGTGGTGGCGAAGGCGAGGACGCTTTCGACGATGGCGGTTTCGGGTTCGGTGGGCAGGTGGTGGCGGGCGGCTTCCAGGTAGGCGTGCGGGGGGAGTTCGGCGTCGCGGACCATGTCGCGGGCGGCGTTCCAGACGACGGTGCGGCTGAGGGGGTCGGGGAGTTGGGAGAGGACGTTCTGGGCGGTGGTCCAGGAGCGGGGGTCCAGTCGTACTTTGGCGTAGGTCAGGTCGCCGTCGTTGACGATGAGGAGGTCGGGGCGGTTGCCGGGGGCGGTGAGGGTGGTGGTGGGTTGGCCGGCGGTCAGTTCGATCTCGTGGGTGGCGCGGTGGTGTGCGCCGTCGTAGGCGCCGATGTGGAGGCGGTGGGGCCGGTTGCCGTGGTGTTCGAGGGTGAGGGTCCAGTTGGTGTCGTGGTCGGTGTGCTCGGTGACGGTGGGGGTGAGGAGGTCGGGTCCGCTGGTGCGCAGCCAGGCGTCGGCCCAGGCGTGGACGTCGCGTCCGGAGGCGCGGGCCATGGCGTCGATGAAGTCGGCGAGGGTGGCGTTGCCGAAGCGGTGGCGGGCGAAGTGGTCGTTGACGCCGGCGAGGAAGGTGTCCTGGCCGAGCCAGGTGACGAGTTGGCGGAGTGCGGAGGCGCCTTTGGCGTAGGAGATGCCGTCGAAGTTGAGCCAGGCGGAGGCGGTGTCGGGGACGCCGACGCGTTAGGGGGCGACGGGGT
>NZ_JBHWJL010000493.1:0-2297 GCF_042731495.1 Streptomyces sp. NPDC059853 | reverse complement strand
GTCCGGCGGGGGCGCGCAGCAGGAGGACGGCCGCTGTCAGGCAGGCGGCCGAGCACAGCAGGAAGACTCCGGCGTAGTCGATGCCGGGCAGCAGCGCGAGGCCGGGCACGAAGGCGGCCCACGATCCGGTCTCCTGGGCGGCGAAGAGCCGGGGGAAGACGGCGGAGTCCTCGTGGTGGCGTTCGCTGACGAGGGCGCTGACCGCGACCCACAGCAGGGCGCCGCCGATGCCGCCGAGCGCGGCGGCCAGGCAGGCGGACAGCGGGCCGGTGGCGACCGCGTACCCGGCGGCGGAGGCGGCGTAGAGCGTGGCGCCTGTGGCCGCGACCCGGCGGCGGTCGCGGGTGTCGGCCAGGATGCCGGCCAGGGGGCGGGCGAGGAGGGAGAGCGCGAGTTCGACGGCGAGCAGGATCCCGGTCCCGGTGGCGCTGAGGCCGATGGCGGCGCCGGCCCACAGGGGCAGCAGGAAGTCGAGGAGTTCGTTGGGCCCGCTGGTCAGGGTGGCGGCGAGCAGGGTGGCGCGTTCGCGCCGCCGGGCCCGGCCGCTGTCCGCGGGTGGTCTGGTGTCGGTGGTCATGTCCGGTGCTCCGCCCCTCGTCCTCAAACTCCGAACGCCGTTCGGTGATAGTAGCCCGAACGGTAGCCTGACGGGCGAGATGAGTGCGAAGGACGATCAGCGGCGCATCCTCGGCCTGCTCTGGGACGACCCGGACACCCGGCCGTCCGGCACCCGCGGCCCGGGGCGCGGGCTGACCCGGGAACAGATCGTGACCGCGGCCATCGAGGTGGCCGAGGCCGAGGGCCTGCCCGCGGTGTCCATGCGCCGGGTGGCCGCCGAACTGGGCGTCGGCACCGCCTCGCTCTACACCTATCTGCGCGGCAAGGCGGAACTGGAAGCCCTGATGCTGGACGCCGTCGCCCTCGGCGACACCCTGCCGCACGAGTGGCCGGGCGACTGGCGCGCCAAGCTGGAGGCGTGGGCCATGGACGACTGGGCGGCGATCCGCCGCCACCCGTGGACCCTGCGGCTGCACGGCGCCGACCGGCTGCCGGGGCCGAACCAGCTGCGCTGGCTGGACTCCATGCTGCGGATCTTCGAGGGCACCGGACTGACGGAGCAGGAGAAGCTGGCGGCGGTCGAGGCGCTGGACGCCTACAACCGGGGCCTCGGCCTGCTGCTGGCGCAGGTGGAGGCACCGGCCGACGCCGGACCGTACGACGTGGCGGGCCGCAACGAGGGGCTGCGGGACCTGGTGGACTTCAGCCGGTACCCCGCGCTGCGGGCGGCCCTCCGCGCCGGCGCCAGCCCGTACGCCGGTGACCCCTTCCCGTTCGGGCTGCACCGCCTGCTGGACGGCATCGAAGCCCTGATCGCCCGCCGTACGGGAGAACGGCGCGACCGGGCGGAGTAGGGCGGGGAACGGTCGGATACCTCCTCCGGTCCGCTCCCCCGCCATCAGGTGCGATCGATACGGAAAGTGACGGTAGACGCCGGTCCGGACGGGGCACGACCTCGGCTGTGCCGCCCGCCACGGGGGACGGCATCCACACCGGAGCAAGCCGAAGGAAGCGGAGAGCACATGCGCACCAGCCTCACCCGGGCCCTGATCGTCACCGTCGCCGGACTCGTCCTGGCCGGCGCCGCCGCCGCGCCCGCAGCCGCCGCGCCGCAGGCCCGTACCGCCCCGGCGGTCACCACCGCGGCCGCCAACATCACCACCTGGATCCAGGGGAACGTCCGCAAGGGCCCCTCCACCAGCTACGACATCGCGTACACCGTCACCGCCAACCAGCAGCTCAAGGGGGTGTGCTGGCTCACCGGCGGCACCGTGAACGCCAACGGGATCAGCCACAACACCTGGGTGAAGCTCTCCGACGGCAATTACATCTGGGGCGGCCTGCTGAAGGGCGACACCAAGGGCGGCATCTCCACGAAGTGCTGAGCCCGGCTGCGGCATCCGGACGAGGCTCGCCCTCGATCAGGTGAATACGGAGAAATGATCGATCCGGGCGTTCTGATCGGTTACGACGTTCTGCGTCGTTCCATCCGTTTTCCGCACTGGAGACAACATGCGTATTCGTACCGCCATCGCCGCCACCGCCCTGGCGGCCGCCGGTGTCCTGGGTGCCGCTGGTACCGCCGCCGCCGACGCCGAGGCCATCGGTGTCGCCACCCACTCCCCGGGTGTCCTGTCCGGCAACGTCGTCCAGGTCCCGATCGAGCTGGGCCTGAACGTCTGCGGCAACACGATCGACATCATCGGGATCCTGAACCCGACCTTCGGCAACGTCTGCGT
>NZ_JBHWJL010000492.1:0-2302 GCF_042731495.1 Streptomyces sp. NPDC059853 | reverse complement strand
AAGAGACTGGGCCGCACACCGCGGCCCCCGCCCCGCCGGTCAGCGGGTGATCCGCACGGTGATCTGCTCCCGTACCCCGCTCACCTCCACTCCGAGGGTCACCTCCCCGGGGCGCAGCGCCGTCAGTACCCCGGTCGCCGGGTCGAAGGCCGCCACCTGCCGCCGCCCCGCCTCCGCTGGCGGGCCGAGGTGCAGGGCGCGCGAGCCCGACCAGTCGGCGCTCACCGGATACCTCACCGGCACCGCGCGGGCCCCGGCCCCGTCCCCCTGGAACACGGTGGCCGTCACCGCCGCCTCCGTCCCGGCCGCCAGCGTCCCGGGCGCGGTGAGGGCGAGACCGTCCGCATGGGGCCTGGTCTGCACCGAGAGCCAGCCGTCCGCGCTGCCGGGGCCACCGGCCCCACCGCCCGCCGGGCGGGACCCGGCGCCCCCGTCCACGCCCACCAGGGCCCAGCCGGTGAATCCGCCCTCCCCGGGCGGCGCGGCCGGGGCCTTCCCGGCGTCCCCGCCGATCACATAGGGCACCCCCTCCCGCCAGGAGCTGTCGAAGACTCCGACGTGCGCCCCGAAGTACGCCACCCCCTTGCCGGAGGTGCGGCGGAAGTCCGCCAGCCAGCGTTCCAGCAGCGCGGCCTCCATCCGGTCGGTCAGCTCACTGGCCGGCCGCACCGTCGGATCGCGCGGCGGCACATGGCCGACCACCACCACGGAGCCCACCGACCGGTCCCGCGCGGCGTCCGCCAGCTCCGCCCGCAGCCGCTGGACCTGCGCGAAGCCGCCGCCGCGCAGCGTCAGCGAGGAGGTGTCCAGGGTGATGAACCGGGTGCCCCGGTGATCGAAGGTGCGCTGCGCCGGGCCGATGATCTCCTCGAACAGCTCGATGGAGCCGCCCATGACCTCGTGGTTGCCCGGCACGTAATACCAGGGCAGCGCGTCGCCCAGCTCCTCCTCGATCATCTCCCGGGCGAACTCCAGATCGGCCCGCGAGCCCTCGTCCACCCAGTCCCCGTTGATCAGCACGAAGTCCGGATCGGCCGCCCTGGCCTCGCGCAGGGTGCGCCGGGCCGCCGCCGCGACGGCGCTGTCCGGGTCGCGGGCCACGAACTGGGCGTCCGAGACGACCGCGAACCGCCAGTCGCGCTCCGCCACCTGGGCCGCCGTGCCGATCAGCGGCCCGCTCGCGGGCCCGTCCGGCGGCAGCTCCGCCTCCGGCGCCGTGCGCACCGTCAGCGTGTCGAGGGCGACCGAGCCGGTGTACGCGGCGTCCGGCCGGGTCTCGGCCAGATAGAAACGGTGCACGCCCACCGGCAGCGCCACCCCCTCCGGCACCGGGAACTCGACCTGCCGCCAGCCCCGCCAGGTGACGTGCTCGCCGCGCAGCACCTGGTCGGTGCCCGCCGCGTCCTTGAGATGGAGGGAGGGCCAGCCGCCGTGGCCGTCGCCCTCGATCCACAGGGCGAAGCTCTGCGGTGCCCCGGCCACCTCGATGGCCCGGGACGGGGTGGCGTACGCGGCGCGGGTCGCGGTGCTGAGGGTGAAGTCGTAGCTCAGGCGCAGCGCGCCGCCGTCCTGCCCGTCCGGTTCCGGGGTGATGCCGCCGCCCGCCCGGGCGTGGCTGAAGGTCCACTCCCCGGCGTCCTCGAAGCCGGCGATCAGGCTCTCCTCACCACCGACGGTGACGGCCAGCACCGTGCTCAGCCCGCCGACGGTCGCCCGTACCTGTCCGGCCGTCCCCTCGGCGGCGCCGGCCGCCGTCACCGTGAAGCCGCCCGCCGCCGGATCGGGGGTGACGGTGAACAGGGAACGGTCGTACTCCAGCGTCACATCGGCCGGCTCCACGGGGGCGCTGTGCCCGGTGGCGTCCTGGCCGACGAGGCCGAACCGCGCGCTGTCCCCGGCACCGGCGAGCGCGAGGCGGCGGGCGGTCGGGTCGATCCGGGCGAGGTCGCCGAGGACGGTCAGCTCGATGCCGCCGCCCGTCCCGGGCCGCCCGGCGGTCACCGTGGTGGTGCCGGGGCGGCGCGCCGTGAACGTGCCGTCCGCCCCCACCGCACCGACCGCAGGCCGGTCGCTGCGCCAGGCGGGCCGGGCGGCGGGGGCCGGCCCGTACGTCTCGTCGTGGCCGGTCGCGGTCAGCCGCCGGGTCAGCCCGGGGAAGACCCGCTCGGGGTGGCCGCCGGGCACCGGGTCGGCGGTGGGGGTACGGGCCGGGTCGGCCACCGTGTCCACCCGGAACCCGGCCGGGGGGCCGCGGGCCGGCGGCACAGGACACGCCCCGCCGGTGGGCCCCGGGCGCGCGGCG
>NZ_JBHWJL010000491.1:0-2306 GCF_042731495.1 Streptomyces sp. NPDC059853 | reverse complement strand
CGTGCGGCTGGGTGGGGGCCCAGCCGCAGACGTGGGTGGACAGCAGGACGTCGCCGTCCAGGACGTCGCCCCGGGCGTGCATGTCCAGCAGCTTGGCGGCGGCGGCGAGCGCGGCCACGGCGCCGTCCGCGTCGGAGACCAGGCCGATGCGTTCGGGGCGGGCGCCGACGCCGCCGAGCCGGCCGAGGACGCCGAGGGTGGGGGCGTCGCCGCCGGCCAGCCGGCCGCTGCGGCCGGGCACGGTGACGGAGACGAAGTCGGTGCTGCCCTTGTCGCCGGTGAGCGTGGTCACCTCGACGCGTACGCCGGCCGGGGCGCCGCTGTCGCCCGCCTCGGCCGCCGCGGTGGCGTGCACCGTGCGCAGATGGTCCGCCAGCAGGTCACCGCCGGTCTGCGGGCGGTCCAGCAGTTCGATGATGTCGAGGACGTGCTTGAGCACGGGAGATCCTTTCGCTGAGGGCGCACTCCACCGCGGGGACGGGTCCGCGTCGGCGCGGGTGCCGTGGAGGGCCGTGGGGCCGTGGATCGCCGTCGTCGGCCCAGGGGATGGCATGGGCGGGCGGCTGCGCGGGCGGTGGCCGGGATGCCGGCGGCCGCCGTACCGGTCGGCGCTTCGGGCGGCCGGTGTGCGTCCAGAATCCGCACACGTTCATCTTGGCGCAATAGTTTCTCTATATGCGGGACGGTTTACACTCCTGGCATGACGGCACCCCACTCTCCGGGAGATCACGTGGCGGACAACGCGGCTTCCCCGGCCGACCAGGCACCGAAAGCCGACATGCCCCGCACCCGGGGCACGGAGGACAAACCTCCGCTCCAGACCGCCGACCGGGTACTGAGCCTGCTGCTCTCCTTCGACCGCGAGCACCCCGAGTGGGGGGTGAGCGACGTCGCGGCGGCCTTCGGCCTCGACAAGTCGGTGGCCCAGCGGCTGCTGGCCGCCCTCGCCCACCGGGGCTTCGTGGTCTCCGACCCCCGCACCCGCCGCTACCGGCTCGGCCCCGCCGTGTGGGACCTGGCACGCGTCTGGGAGCGGGACGGCGGCATGGCCCACCTGGTGCGGCCCGTGCTGCGCTCCCTGGCCGACACCGTCGGCTTCGGGGTGCTGTTCGCGGTCCCGGACGGCGTGCACATGCGGTGCGTCGCGGCGGTGGACGGCGCCTCGGGGCCGCTGCGCGCCCACGACCTGACCGGGGAGCTGTACCCCGCCCATGCCGGGGCCACCTCCCGAGCGTACTTCGCCATGCTGCCGGCCAGGGACCGGGCGGCGCTGCTGTACGGGCGGCCGATGGCCCGGTTCAGTGAGCGCACCGTCACCGATCCGGTGCTGCTCGAGGAGCGGTTCGCGCAGGCCCGGCAGAACGGCTACGCCCACTCCGAGGGCGAGTACGACGACGAGACCGCCGCCGTCGCGGTACCGGTCCTGGTGGGGCGGCGCCCGGTCGGCACCCTGTCGGTCGCCGGGCCGAGCGGCTTCTGTCCGGAGCCCCCGGCCGGCATCGTCGGCCCGCTCACCCGGGCCGCCGCCGACCTGGGCCGGCTTCTCACCCCGCTGCGCCCGCGCCGCGCGCCCGCCGAACCCCGCTGACCCTCCCCCGTATCCACCCCTCACCTCTCACGAAGGGAGGCGCCCCCGTGCGCCTGCTGCTGCTCTCCAACTCCACCGCCCCCGGGCACGGCTACCTCGACCACGCCCGCGCGGAGATCGCCGACGCGTTCGGCGACGCCCGCCGGCTGCTGTTCGTGCCCTACGCCCAGGCCGACCACGACGGCTACACGGCGCGGGTCGCCGAGGCGTTCGCCCCGCTGGGGGTGGAGGTGACGGGCGCGCACACCGCCGAGCGGCCCGCCGCGCTGCTGGAGGCCGCCGACGCGGTGTTCGTCGGCGGCGGCAACAGCTTCCGGCTGCTGACCGCGCTGCACCGGCACGGGCTCGTCGCCGCCATCCGCGCCAGGGTGGCGGCCGGTGCGCTGTACATGGGGTCGAGCGCCGGCACCAACATGGCCTGCCCGACCCTGCGCACCACCAACGACATGCCCATCGTCCAGCCGCCCACCTTCGACGCGCTGGGCCTGGTGCCGTTCCAGATCAACCCGCACTACCTGGACCCGGTGCCCGGCAGCACCCACATGGGAGAGACCCGGGCGCAGCGGATCAAGGAGTTCCACGAGGAGAACGACGTGCCCGTGCTGGGCCTGCGGGAGGGCACCTGGCTGCGGTGCGGGGACGGGCGGCTGACGCTGGGCGGGGTGGCGGCCGGGGCGGTGCTCTTCCGGCGCGGACAGGAGCCGGTGGAGTACGGGCC
>NZ_JBHWJL010000490.1:0-2310 GCF_042731495.1 Streptomyces sp. NPDC059853 | reverse complement strand
CGGGATCAGCGGCCAGGGAGAGGGCTTCGCCGTCGGCTACACCGGCCTCGGTACCGCCCGCGGCGTGGAGAACTACGAGAACCTCGGCCGCAACGGCGACGCGCTGGCCCGCGCTCTCGAAGGGCTGGCCACCGACCTGGGCGAGACCCTCAGCCACGGCCAGAACGCCGACGAGGAGGCCGAGTCGCACATCAACCAGGCCGTCGGGGATCAGTCGATCACCAACGACCGCGCCTTCGGCTGAGCCCCCACACCAGGAAGAGGTCACACCATGTCGCACGGACAGAACCACGTCGCCTTCCGGGCCGAAGCACTCGACACCGTACGGGGCCAGACGAACACCCAGCAGGACCGGTACCGGGAGATCTGGGACGGCGTGCACACGGAGCTGGTCGGCCTGGTCGAGCGCGGCGAGGTCGACGCGAGTCTCGGCGGCGTGCTGGAGGAGCGCGACCGGGAGTTCCGCCGGCAGTCCAGCACCTTCGACGACGGGGTCGAGGCGGCGAAGCGGGCCGGTGAGGGCGTCAGGAACGCGGGGATCGAGGGCGGCCACCTGATGCGCCGTGCCGCGTCCGGCTCCCACTGACGCGGGACACCTGAGGGGACGGGGAGACACAAGGTGACGGACGGCGAGGAGATCCTCAACGCCCCGGCGGCGCGCCGGGCGGCGGAGACGACGGGAAGCGGCGGGGAGAGCGCCTCGGAGGCGCTGGTCCGGATCGCCTCCGCGCAGGGGCTGTTCGGTTCGGTGCCCGAGGGCGCGGCGGCGGAGAGCGCGCTGGCCTCGGCGGCGGCCAGTGTGCTGGACGCCTGGATCGCCAACGAGGTGAGCGTCGAGGCCATCAGCGCCAGCGCGCACACCGTGGCCGACCTCGCCGAGGAGACCGACGAGGCGGCGTACGCCATCACGGCCTCGGCCGCCGAGGACGCGTTCGGCTACACGGAGCGGATGATGAACGGCGAAGAACTGAACACCGTGGAAAGGATCTGAAGCGGATCATGTCCACGGACGACGAGATGGCCGCGGTGCTGGACCACATCTTCAGCGCCGAGCACCTGCGTATCCACGGCGCGGCCGGGGCCTGGCTGGCGATGGCCTCCCTGTCGGCCTCCTCCGACGACTGGCTCAGCTCGGCGGCCTCCGACACGGCGGCCGAGCCGGGGGTCGGGCTGATCGAGCTGGCGGAGCGGATGGAGGGCAGCGCCGCCACCGCGCAGGAGATCGCGGTGCTGGCCGGCCGGATCGCGGGTCAGCTGTCCTCCGCCGCCGAGGCGTCCGCCCGGGCGACGGAGAAGGCGATCGACCTCGCCTTCAAGTACCAGGAGGCGGCCGAGGGGACGCCCCCGCAGGACGTCGGCATGGCCGCGAACGTCTTCTACGAGCGGCAACTGGAGGCGAAGCGGCAGCTGATCGCCGAGGCCGAGACGCTGCTGGCCGGGCTGGGGGCCAGCATCTCGCAGGTCACCGGGGGAGAGGTGACCGGCGGGGGAGGGGCCGGGGGCGGTGCCGGTGGTGGAGGGGGCGTCGGCGCCGCCGCCGGGGGCGCGGGGGGTGCTGCCGCCGCCCACGCCGGGTCCGGCGGATCGGGTGCGGGCCCCGCCTCGTACGCCGCCGTCAACGGCAGCCAGGTCGGGGCGGGCAGCTATCCGCACGCCGCGGTCCAGGGCCCGGAGCGCGGGGACTTCGCCGGCTGGGTGCGGAGTCCGAGCACCGGTTTCCTCGTCGACCCCGCCACCGGCCGGGAGTTCGACCCGGTGACCGGGCGGTGGATCGACCCGGTGACGGGGCGCCCGTTCGGTGAGGTCACCGAGTACGCCGCCCGGCTCTCCGGCCTCGGCACCGGACCGGGCACGGTGGTCACCAGCACCGGTCTGGCCGCCGTCGGCGGGGGCGCGGCAGCGGCGGGTCTGGCCGGGCTGTACGGCGGCACCGTGCCGCCGAGCGTGGGCAACGCGGGGCCCGCCCGTCCGCAGCTGACGCAGCAGGCGCTGCGCAACCTCGGCCACCGGGCCACCGTCGCCAACACCTTCGCCCTGCGCGAGGCGGCCCAGGGCGGGCGTCCCTACACGCCGCCGCCGGGGGCGTCGGCAGGCGGGCAGCGGGGCGGGGGCAGGACCGCCGGACCCGGCCGCTTCAGCGCGGTCACCACGGCGCTGCGCGAGCCGGCCGCCACCTGGCGGACCGGCACGGCGCCGGGCGGCGCGGCCGGCCGCCTCGGGGGCCGGCACCCGGGCTCCGCCCCGGCTCCCGCCCCGGGCGCGGGCCGGAGCGCCACGAACCGGCCGACCGGCTCCCGGACCGCTCGTACG
>NZ_JBHWJL010000489.1:0-2313 GCF_042731495.1 Streptomyces sp. NPDC059853 | reverse complement strand
TCTCCATGCGGGCCTCGGAGACGCCGAGCGCCTTGATCAGCTCGCGCAGCTCGGCGACGTACGCCTTGGCCACCTCGGGCGCCCGCTCCCCCGCGCCGGTGATCGGCTTGGTGACGATCTCGATCAGCGGGATGCCGGCCCGGTTGTAGTCGAGCAGCGAGTGCGAGGCGCCGTGGATGCGGCCGGCGGCGCCCCCGATGTGGGTGGACTTGCCGGTGTCCTCCTCCATGTGGGCGCGCTCGATCTCCACCCGGAAGGTGGTGCCGTCCTCCAGCTGCACGTCGAGGTAGCCGTTGAACGCGATCGGCTCGTCGTACTGCGAGGTCTGGAAGTTCTTCGGCATGTCCGGATAGAAGTAGTTCTTCCGGGCGAACCGGCACCACTCGGCGATCTCGCAGTTCAGCGCGAGACCGATCCGGATGGCGGACTCCACCCCGACGGCGTTGACCACGGGCAGCGCCCCGGGCAGGCCCAGACAGGTCGGGCAGGTCTGGGAGTTCGGCTCGGCGCCGAGAGTGGTCGCGCAGCCGCAGAACATCTTGGTCGCGGTGCCGAGTTCGACATGGACCTCCAGGCCCATGACGGGGTCGTAGGAGGCCAGGGCGTCCTCGTACGACACCAGGTCGTCAGTCACGGTCACGGGGTCGTACCTCTCGCACGCTGTCGGTCAGCTCGGGGAGGCCGGGATCGCCCTCCCGGTTGATACGGCGCAGCTCCCGGCTCAGCAGGGCGATACCGGTGACCAGGCCGGCGGCCGAGATGATGGCGTCGGCCATCTCCAGCGGGTCGCGCTCCGCGCGGGCGGTGCGCAGCTGCTTCACCACGCCGAACGCGCCGAACAGGGTGGCGCCGATCGACAGGTACGTTCCGGCCTTGGACTTGGGCTTCTTCGTCATAGCGCGGGTGCCTCCTCCAGCAACGGGTGTCCCCAGCGTGCCCGGAAGCCGGCCTCGACGGCCGCTCCCACGCGGTACAGCCGGTCATCGGCCATCGCGGGCGCGATGATCTGCAGCCCCACCGGCAGCCCGTCCTCGTCAGCGAGGCCGCAGGGCAGCGACATGGCGGCGTTGCCGGCCAGGTTGGTGGGGATGGTGCACAGGTCGGCCAGGTACATGGCCATCGGGTCGTCCACGCGCTCGCCGATCGCGAACGCGGTGGTCGGGGTGGTCGGCGAGACCAGCACGTCGACGTCGCCGAACGCCCGCTCGAAGTCGCGGCTGATGAGGGTGCGCACCTTCTGGGCGCTGCCGTAGTACGCGTCGTAGTAGCCCGAGGACAGGGCGTACGTGCCGAGCATGATGCGCCGCTTGACCTCGTCGCCGAAGCCGGCGCCGCGGGTGAGGGTGGTGACCTCCTCGGCGGAGCGCCCGCCGGTGTCGCCGACCCGCAGCCCGTAGCGCATGGCGTCGAAGCGGGCCAGGTTGGAGGAGCACTCGGAGGGCGCGATGAGGTAGTAGGCGGCCAGGGCCTTGTCGAAGGACGGGCAGGACACCTCGACGACCTCGGCGCCCAGCTCGCGCAGCAGCTCGACGGACTCGTCGAAGCGCGCCATCACCCCGGCCTGGTAGCCCTCGCCGCGGAACTCCTTCACCACGCCGACGCGCAGCCCCGCCACCGAGCCGTTGCGGGCCGCCTCGACGACCGCGGGCACCGGGGCGTCGATGGAGGTGGAGTCCAGCGGATCGTGACCGGCGATCGCCTCGTGCAGCAGCGCGGCGTCCAGCACCGTGCGGGCGCACGGGCCGCCCTGGTCGAGGGAGGAGGAGAAGGCGATCATGCCGTAGCGGGAGACCCCGCCGTAGGTGGGCTTGACGCCGACGGTGCCGGTGACGGCGGCGGGCTGCCGGATCGAGCCGCCGGTGTCGGTGCCGAGCGCCAGCGGCGCCTGGTAGGAGGCGATCGCGGCGGCCGAGCCGCCGCCGGAGCCGCCGGGGATGCGGGTGAGGTCCCACGGGTTGCCGGTGGGGCCGTACGCGCTGGTCTCGGTGGAGGACCCCATGGCGAACTCGTCCATGTTGGTCTTGCCGAGGATCACCACGCCGGCCTCCTTGAGGCGGCGGGTGACGGTGGCGTCGTACGGCGGGATCCAGCCTTCGAGGATCTTCGAGCCGCAGGTGGTGGGCACCCCCTCGGTGGTGAAGATGTCCTTCAGCGCGAGCGGCACGCCGGCCAGCGGGCCGAGCTTCTCGCCCGCCGCGCGGCGGGCGTCCACGGCGCGGGCCTGGGCGAGCGCGCCCTCCCGGTCCACGTGGAGGAAGGCGTGCACCTTCTCGTCGACGGCCTCGATGCGGGCGAGGTGCGCCTCGGTCACCT
>NZ_JBHWJL010000488.1:0-2333 GCF_042731495.1 Streptomyces sp. NPDC059853 | reverse complement strand
GTCCAGGCCCGCGAGGCGGCGCCCACCGTCGCCCGGGAGCGCCAGGAACTCCTGGACCGGGTGGAATCCGGCACCGAGACGATGGACGCGCTCCAGCACGAGGTGGACGCGCTGCGCACCGAGGTCGCCGCCATGCAGAACGACCTGCTCAGCGACTCCGGCGGCGACCCGGGCGAACTGACCGCGCTGCTCGCCGGGGCGAGCCCCGTCCAGGGCCCCGGGCTCGAACTCGTCGTCAACGACGCCAAGGGCGTCTCGGCGGGCGGCGGCGAGGCCCGTGACGGCTCCGGCTTCGACACCGGCCGGGTCCGCGACCGCGATCTGCAGCGGGTCGTCAACGGACTGTGGACTTCCGGCGCCGAGGCCATCGCCGTCAACGGACAGCGGCTGACCGCCCTGTCGGCCATCCGCGCGGCGGGCGACGCCATCCTCGTCGACAACCGGCCGCTCGTCCCCCCGTACACCGTCCAGGCCGTGGGCGACCCGGAGGCCATGCGGGCCCGCTTCGACACCACGGTGGACGGCCAGTACCTGAACGTCCTGCGCGACAACTACGGCATCCGTGCCGAGACCTCCGACAAGCAAGAGATCCGCATACCCGCCGCCACCAGCCTCACGGTCCGGACGGCGCGGCCCGCGGACACGGGAGAAGGAAACACACAGTGATCGCCGTACTGGGGCTCGTGCTGGGCGTCGTGGCCGGAATCCTCACCCGGCCCGTCGTGCCCATGGGACTCGAGCCGTATCTGCCGATCGCCGTCGTCGCCGCGCTCGACGCGGTCTTCGGCGGGCTGCGCGCCATGCTGGACGGGATGTTCGACGACAAGGTCTTCGTCGTCTCCTTCCTCTCCAACGTCGTGGTCGCCGCGCTGATCGTCTTCCTCGGCGACAAGCTGGGCGTGGGGGCCCAGCTGTCCACCGGCGTGGTCGTGGTCCTGGGCATCCGGATCTTCTCCAACGCCGCCTCCATCCGCCGGCACCTCTTCCGGGCGTGAGCACCATGAGCGACCCCGAGCGCGCACCGCGCGAACCCGATCCGGCGTCCGGCGAGCCCGCCGAGGCGCCTTCCGTGCCCGGATCCGCCCGGGAACCGGGAGCCCCGGAGCCCGCCGCTCCCGACGCACCGGAGGCGCCCTCCGCGCCCGGGGCCCCCGGAGGTCCCGCGCGGCCCCGCGGCCGGGACGCGCTGCTGGCCGGCCTGTGGCCGCCGCGCGTGACCCGCAGCCAGCTCATCGTGGCCGCGCTGCTGTTCGTCCTCGGTCTGGGCCTGGCCATCCAGGTACGGGCCGCCAGCGCCGACGACAGCGCCCTGCGCGGGGCCCGCCCCGAGGACCTGGTGCGCATCCTCAGCGACCTGGAGGACCGCACCGGGCGCCTGGAGGACGAGAAGAACGCCCTGGAGGAGCAGCGCACCGACCTGGAGACCAGCTCCGACCAGGCCGAGGAGGCCCGCCGGCAGACGGCGGAGCGCGAACGGCAGCTGGGCATCCTGGCCGGTACGGTCGCCGCCGAGGGCCCGGGCATCGAGCTGCGGGTGACCGACCCGCGCGGCGCGGTGCGCGCCGACATGCTGCTGGACGCCGTCCAGGAGCTGCGTGCGGCCGGGGCCGAGGCGATCCAGATCAACGAGGTGCGGATCGTGGCCGGTACCTTCTTCACGGACGAGAACGGCCAGGTGCGCATCGACGGACGCGCGGTGTCGGCCCCGTTCGTGATCGACGCCATCGGACGGCCGCAGGACCTGGAACCGGCGCTCAACATCCCCGGCGGGGTGGTGCAGTCCCTGGAGAAGGAACAGGCGGGTGTCGTGATCGAACGGCCGGAGACGGTGATCGTGGACGCCTTGCGATCGGCGGAGCGCCCTGACTACGCTCAGTCGTCATCGTAGCGGGACACCGACGCCGGGGGCTGTGCGATGTGGTGGCTCTCGGTGAGGGAAACTGAATACGGGCCGCGTACGTTGGCAGAGTGTCCGGCGCGGCGGATGAGAGACAATGGACCGCCCGTCCACTGACGGGTCGGGCTAGGTGCGAGGGGATCGCTGGTGAGTTTTTTCGCTAGGTTGTTCGGCAGGCGTCAGGGTGGCTCGCACAGCGCCGCACGGCCTCATGCCCGCCGTGGCGAGCAGCCTGCGGGGGCGCCCGCGACGGAAGCGGGACGCCCGCTGTTCCGTGACGAGGTCGACGGGCAGGCCGGCGGCATAGGCTCCCAGGCTCCGGCGGGGCAGGCCGACGGCACGCCCTGCGGCCGCTGCGGCAACCGCAACGCCGCGACGAGCCGGTACTGCTCGCAGTGCGGCAACCCGCTGCGGCCGGGTATGGAGGGCTCCTCGG
>NZ_JBHWJL010000487.1:0-2360 GCF_042731495.1 Streptomyces sp. NPDC059853 | reverse complement strand
ACATCGCCCGGCTGCTCGGCCGGCACCGGGTCTGGGAGCGCTTCGAGGTCAGCGTCTCCGACGGCTGAACCGGCCGCCGCGGGACGGGAACCGGCCCCCGCCCCGCGGCGCCCGCCGCCCACCGGAACCCCGGCCGCTCAGCCGGCGGCCCGCCCGGCCGCCGGCCGGCGCGCCCCGTCACCGCACCCCCGGGACGCCACCCGGTGCGGCGCCACCAGCGCGCCCACCGACAGCGCCCCCCAGGCCAGCGACACCGCCACCGCGCCCCGCCGCCGCCACACCCCCTCCAGCGTCCGCCCCAGCACCACCGCGTCCCCGACATCGGCGGCGATCCGCAGCAGCGCCGCCGTCCGCAGCGCCGGCCCCTCGGGCGCCAGCACCATGGCCGCCCCCGACACGGCGTCCCGCAGCCCCACCGGCCGCAGCGCGGCCGCCACCCGCGCGTCCTCGCCCAGCCCCGACGGCCGGGCCAGCCAGCCGGGCCTGACCGCCACCGCCACGCCGTACGCGCACGTGGCCGCCCCGATCACCCGCAACGCCGTGCTGTCCATGACGAACACCCTCCTGATCCCTCGGAAACTCCGTCCCCCCAGCGTGCCCCACCTACCCCGGCGGCGGATTCCGACGCCACCCGCAGGACGGCCGGCCCGGCACGGACCGCCCCACACCGAGCGGGTCCTCCCCTCCACCCCCGCGCGGAAGCCGAGGACGCACCATGGCCGTACGCACCCACTGGCTCTTCGGGGACCAGCTCGGCCCCCGCTTCACCGATCCACGCCACGGCGGCTGCGACCGCGGGGCACCCCTGCTGATGATCGAGGCCCGCTCGGTCCTGCGCCGCCGCCGGTTCCACCGCGCCAAGGCCCATCTCGTCCTCTCGGCCATGCGCCACCGCGCCGCCGAACTCGGCGACCGCGTCCGCTACGTCCGGGCCGACACCTACCGGGAAGGGCTGCGCACGGTGCTGCGCTCCGGGGAGCGGCTGACCGTCCACGCCCCCACCTCCCACGCCGCCCTCGGCTTCGTCACCTCCCTGGACGCGGTGGACGTGCTGGAGCCACGCGGCTTCCTCACCTCCCGCGCGGACTTCGGAACCTGGGCCGAGGGGCGCGGCGAACGGGGCCTGCGCATGGAGGACTTCTACCGGTGGGTACGCACCTCCCAGGGCCTGCTGATGGACGACGGCGGCCCGGCCGGCGGCACCTGGAACCTCGACCACGACAACCGCGAACCGCCCCCGCGCGACCGGGACCGGCTCCCCGTCCCCCCGCCCTGGCGGGCCAGGGAGGACGCCATCGACGCGGAGGTGCGGGACGACCTCGACCGGTGGGAACGCCAGGGCCTGGTCTCCTTCGTGGGCCGCGACGGCCCCCGCCGCTTCCCCGCCACCCGGCGCCAGGCACTGGCCGCCCTGCGCCACTTCACCGACCGCAGACTGCCGGCGTTCGGCACCTACGAGGACGCCATGCTCGCCCGCGACGGCGTCCTCGCCCACAGCCTGCTGTCGAGTTCCCTCAACCTCGGACTGCTCGACCCGGCCGAGTGCGTGGGCCGCGCCGAACTGGCCTGGCGGTCCGGGAACGCGCCGCTCAACAGCGCCGAGGGCTACATCCGGCAGGTCGCGGGCTGGCGCGAGTTCGTGTGGCAGCTGTACTGGCACTTCGACCCCGCCTACCGCGAACGCAACGCGCTCGGCCACCACGAGCCGCTGCCGCGCTGGTTCCTCGACCTGGACGCCGACGCCGTGCGGGCCCGCTGCCTGTCCACCGTCCTCGCCCAGGTGCGCGACACCGGCTGGACCCACCACATCCCGCGCCTGATGGTGCTGGGCGGCCGGGCCCTCCAGGACGGCTGGGACCCGGCCGCGGTCACCGACTGGTTCCACCGCTGCTTCGTGGACGGCTACGACTGGGTGATGCTGCCCAACGTCCTGGGCATGTCCCAGTACGCGGACGGCGGCGCGATGACCAGCAAGCCGTACACCACCGGCGGCGCCTACATCCACCGGATGAGCGACCTGTGCGACGGCTGCGCCTACCGCCCCTCCGACCGCACCGGCGACCGCGCCTGCCCGTACACCACCGGCTACTGGGCCTTCCTCGACCGCCACCGCGACCGCTTCGCCCACCACCCCAGGATGGCCCGCGCCTTCCACACCCTGGACCGCCTGGACGACCTCCCCGACGTCCTCGCCGCCGCCACCCGCCGCGGCGCCGCACCGCCCTGAACCGCGCCGGAGCGGGCGGCGAAGCGCCGCGGCCGGGACCCGACCGCGGCGCTACCTAAGGGGTGGCCGCCCCTGCCCGGCGGGCCGGTCAGCCCCGCAGGAACTACAGGTGGATTTTGTTTAGCTCGGGGGT
>NZ_JBHWJL010000486.1:0-2363 GCF_042731495.1 Streptomyces sp. NPDC059853 | reverse complement strand
GCCGGGTGCCGTCACCCGGGCGGGCGGGGGACGGCACCCGGTGCGGCTGGTTCCACTCGGCCGTCTACGCGCGTAGGCGTTACAGTGCCGGGATGACTCAGACCTCTCCGCCCCCGGACCGGGAACAGATCCTGCGCGCCCCCAAGGTGCTGCTCCACGACCACCTGGACGGCGGGCTGCGCCCGGCCACGATCGTCGAACTGGCCGCCGAGCAGGGGTACGACCTGCTGCCCGCCACCGACCCGGGCAAGCTGGGCATGTGGTTCCGCGAGGCCGCCGACTCCGGTTCGCTGCCCCGCTATCTGGAGACGTTCGCGCACACCTGCGCCGTGATGCAGCGCCGGGACGCGCTGGTCCGGGTGGCGGCCGAATGCGTCGAGGACCTGGCGGCGGACGGCGTGGTGTACGCGGAGGTCCGGTACGCCCCCGAGCAGCACCTGGAGGACGGGCTGACCCTGGAGCAGGTGGTCGAGGCCGTCAACGAGGGCTTCCGGGAGGGCGAGCGGCGCGCGGCGGCGGCCGGGCGCCGGATCCGCACCGGGGCGCTGCTCACCGCCATGCGGCACGCGGCCCGGGCGTTCGAGATCGCCGAACTCGCCAACCGCTACCGCGACCGGGGCGTCGTCGGCTTCGACATCGCGGGGGCCGAGGCGGGCTTCCCGCCCACCCGGCACCTGGACGCGTTCGAGTACCTGAAGCGCGAGAACAACCACTTCACCATCCACGCGGGCGAGGCGTTCGGGCTGCCGTCGATCTGGCAGGCGCTCCAGTGGTGCGGGGCCGACCGGCTCGGCCACGGGGTGCGGATCATCGACGACATCGAGGTGGCGGAGGACGGGTCGGGCGCGGTACGGCTCGGGCGGCTGGCCGCGTACGTGCGCGACAAGCGGGTGCCGCTGGAGATGTGCCCGACCTCCAACCTCCAGACGGGTGCGGCCTCCTCGTACGCGGAGCATCCCATCGGGCTGCTGAAGCGGCTGCGGTTCCGGGTGACGGTCAACACCGACAACCGGCTCATGAGCGGCACCAGTATGAGCCGTGAATTCGAGCATCTCGTACGGGCGTTCCGCTATTCACTCGATGATCTCCAGTGGTTCACCGTTAATGCGATGAAGTCCGCGTTCATTCCTTTTGATGAACGTCTCGCGATGATCAACGAGGTGATCAAGCCGGGATATGCGGCACTACGCTCCGAGTGGTTGTTCCCATCCGTGGCCGAAAACCCCTCCTGACCTGGCCGGATGGGGCCGGGGTCGGGCGGACGGAAGGGCGTTGAAAGGCAGTTGATCCGACCGGCGGGCGGGACGCGCGAGACATTTCGATCCTTTGCGGCGCCGGACTTCCACGGCTACGTTCGCCTCGGGCTTTCGCCGCTCACATCCCCACCCCACACAAGGACGTAGTGACTCATGAAGCACACAACCGTGAAGACCCTCGGTGCCGTCGCCGCCGGTGCTGCGCTCGCCGCCACCGGTGCCGGATCTGCCCACGCCCTGGGCGAGGAGCTGGTGGCCGGCACCACCGGCCAGGTCGTGAAGGCGGTGCCGCTGGGCGATGTGGCCGGTGGTCTCACTGGTGACAACGCCGCCGCCGGCCTCCAGGAGGTCACCAAGCCGCTGAACGGCACCACCGACGCCAACAGCCTGCTGGGCGGCAACGGTGATGTGCTGAACCAGGCCACCAGCGGCCTGCTGGGCGGCCTGCCCGCCGGTGCCCTCGGTGGCGGGCTGCTGTAATCGGCCGCGCCGCGCAGGCGGATGAAGAAGGGCCGTACCCCCAGCCGTGGGGTGCGGCCCTTCCGGCTCATGTCCCCGGCGCCGGTGCGGGGCGATCACATCGGCTGCACGTAGGCGGCCCGCCACCGCGGGGCCTCGTCGGAGCCCGGCATGCTCCAGTACTCCCGGCCACGGACGATCCGTCCGTCCCTGACCGTCCAGAACGACGCCGCCCGGTGCAGGCCCGACTCCGCGTGCGGGACCTCCACCTCGGAGACTACCTCCTCACCGTCCGCCACCAGGCGCAGCACCCGGATCGTCCAGCCCTCCGGGTACTCGGCGTTGAGCCGCACATAGTTGTCGCGGCCGACGATCCGCTCTCCGCTGACCGGCCACTCCACCACCGCGTCCTCGGCCAGCAGGGCCCCGACCCCGTCCCAGTCCCGCTGCTGGGTGCGCTCCCAGAGCGCGCGTACTGTCTCCACCGGCTTCATGGTCATGGCTCCATCCTGGCGGACACCACTGACAACGGCGGTGCTGCGGCGGCGCGGTGCTGCGGCGGGGCGGGGGCCGGGGCCCTAGGCCGACTCTTTCGGATCTTCGCGGGGCCGCGCCGCCGGCTACTGGGGGTACCTCCCGGCCGAAGGC
>NZ_JBHWJL010000485.1:0-2405 GCF_042731495.1 Streptomyces sp. NPDC059853 | reverse complement strand
GCTGTGCACCCAGAGCCCGGGCGGGGCCACCGAGGACGAACTGGTGGACCAGCTCGTCGAACGCGGTGTCACCGGCATCGTCTTCCTGTCCGGACTGCACGCGGACACCACCACCGACCCGGAGCGCTACACCCGGCTCGCCGGGCGCGGGGTGCCGTTCGTGCTGATCAACGGCTACAACGACCGGGTGGCCGCCCCGTTCGTCTCCCCGGACGACGCGGCGGCGACCCGGATGGCGGTGCGGCATCTGCGCGATCTCGGGCACGAGCGGATCGGCCTCGCCGTGGGGCCGGCCCGCTTCGTCCCGGTGCGCCGCAAGGTGGCCGGCTTCACCGCGGAACTGGGCCGGGACGCGCCGGTGCGGCACTCGCTGTTCAGCGTGGAGGGCGGCCAGGCGGCCGCCACCGCCCTGCTGGACGAGGGCTGCACCGGCATCGTCTGCGGCAGCGACATGATGGCGCTCGGCGCGATACGCGCGGCCCGCCAGCGCGGCCTCGCCGTCCCGGCGGACGTGTCGGTGACCGGGTACGACGACTCGGATCTCATCGCCTTCACCGACCCGCCGCTCACGACGCTGCGCCAGCCGGTCCGCGCGATGGCGGGCGCGGCGGTGAGCACGCTGCTCGAAGAGATCAACGGGGACCAGGTGCCGCACACCGAGTTCGTGTTCCAGCCCGAACTGGTGGTGCGGGGGAGCACGGCGGTGGCGCCGCGGCGCAGCGGGGGCTGACGGCGGGGCCGCCCCCGGGCTCGGTCGTCAGCCGGAGCCGGTGGTGCGGCGGCTGACGGTTTGTTGCCGTCGGGCAACACCCGGATGTCCTCGGTGTGTCACGACCCTTGACCGTCCTCGCGGGCACCCCTACGGTCAGCCATGAAACCCACTTGCTGAAAGTTCCGGCATTCCTTTCAGCAAGATGTGCTCTTCCGGCACCCCCATCCGCGAGGAGATGTCATGCACCTGATCCGTACCGCGCTCGTCGGCCTGACGGCCGCCGCCGCCGGGCTCGCCGTCTCGCTCGGCGTCCCGGGCGGCGCCCCCGCCGCCAGCGCCGCACCGCCCGGCGGCAAGGACGTCACCGCCGTGCTGTTCTCCTGGAACTTCGACTCCATCGCCCGTGAGTGCACCCAGCGGCTCGGCCCGGCCGGGTACGGCTACGTACAGGTCTCCCCGCCCCAGGAGCAGATCCAGGGCAGCCAGTGGTGGACCGCCTACCAGCCGGTCAGCTACACCATCGGCAGCCGGCTCGGTGATCGCGCCCAGTTCCAGAACATGGTCGACACCTGCAACAGCGCGGGCGTCGGCGTCGTCGTCGACACCGTCATCAATCACATGACGGCCGGGTCCGGCACCGGCACCGCCGGCAGCCGGTACACGAAATACGACTACCCCGACGCCCCCTACAGCGACGGGGACTTCAACACCTGCCGCCGCGAGATCGGCAACAACTACGGCGACCGCGCCAACGTCCAGAACTGCGAACTGGTCGGCCTCGCCGACCTCGACACCGGCAAGGACTACGTCCGCCAGCGCATCGCCGACTACATGAACGACCTGCTCTCCCTCGGCGTCGCCGGCTTCCGCATCGACGCCGCCAAGCACATGCCCGCCGCCGACCTCGCCGCCATCAAGTCCCGGCTGGACGACCCGAACGCGTACTGGAAGCAGGAGGCCATCTACGGCGCGGGCGAGGCCGTCTCACCGAGCGAGTACCGGGGCACCGGCGATGTCCAGGAGTTCCGCTACGGCTTCGACCTCAAGCGCGTCTTCCAGAACGAGAATCTGGCCTACCTCGCCAACTTCGGCGAGGGCTGGGGCCACATGCCCAGCGGCGGCTCCGCCGTCTTCGTCGACAACCACGACACCGAGCGCAACGGCTCCACCCTCTCCTACAAGGACGGCGCCCTCTACACCCTGGCCCAGGTGTTCATGCTGGCCTGGCCGTACGGCTCGCCCGATGTGCACTCCGGCTACGAGTTCACCGACCACGACGCCGGCCCGCCCGGCAACGGCCGGGTGACCGCCTGCTGGTCGGACGGCTGGAAGTGCCAGCACGCCTGGCCGGAGATCTCCTCCATGGTCGGCTTCCGCAACGCCACCCGCGGCCAGGGCGTCACCGACTGGTGGGACAACGGCGCCAACGCCATCGCCTTCGGCCGGGGCAGCCAGGGCTTCGTCGCCATCAACCACGAGGGCGGCCCGCTCACCCGCACCTACCAGACCTCCCTCGCGGCGGGCCAGTACTGCGACGTCCAGAGCAACCGGCCGGTGACGGTCGACGGCTCCGGGCGGTTCACCGCCACGCTCGGCAGCAACACCGCGCTCGCGCTGCACACCGGCGCCCGCGGCTGCTGACCCGCGGCCCCGCCGAGCCACCGCCACCACGGCGCCGCCCCGCACCACCAGC
>NZ_JBHWJL010000484.1:0-2432 GCF_042731495.1 Streptomyces sp. NPDC059853 | reverse complement strand
CGCGGGGCCGGGTAGGAGACCCCGCCCCGGCGGCCCGGATCACTTCGACTTCAGTGCCTGGGGTGTCGGGGTGAAGTGCCCGGCGGCGACGCGGTAGAGCGTGTGGTGGCCGGTCCTGCGCCAGACCCGGCGCAGGACGTACACCAGTTTCGGGTTGTGCTCCTCGATCTGGCCGATCGCGCGGGCGATGGTCCGCTCCCACTCCTCGGCGTGCGCCGGGTCCGTCCCGTCGTCGAAGGAGTCCGCGAAGCGGGCGTGCAGGGCGGCGAGTCGCGTGCGGTCCGGGAACTCGGCGCGGGAGAAGAGGACGCACAGGATGCCCCGCCAGTAGGAGCGGACGGCCTCGCGCTGCTGCTCGGCGGGGAGCCGGCTCGCGATCTGTTCCATGGCGTGGAGCGAGGTGATGAGGTGGAGGGCGATGAAGTCGCCGGGCATCGCCAGGTAGAGCAGGGTGACGGCGTAGTACAGCCGGTCCCAGGCGGCACCGGGGTCCTCCTCCGTCCAGGGCGGGGTCCGGTCGATCAGCGGGTGGCCCTCGCCGAGGACCCGGGCGATCCGGTACTGGAGTCCGGCGAGTTCGGGATGGATGCCGGCGGTCGCCCCGGGCGAGGTGTCGGCGATCAGGGTCTCGGCCCATTTCCGCAGCCCTTCCGGGTCGCGCTCCCACTCCCCCGCGACGCGCAGCAGGGAGTCCACCGGGCGCTCCCCCGTGTGCTCCGGCGCCGGGGTGGCCCGTTCCGGGTGGCAGGAGACGGCGGAGAAGGCGAGGTAGGCCAGGCCCTCGATGGTCATCCAGCGGTTTCCGGCGTCCAGGGCCCAGCCCAGGTGGATGGTGGCGTGGGTGAAGGCGCCGACCCAGCCGGGCAGCAGCGGGGGGACATAGCGGCGCAGCAGTGCGTCGAGGCCGAGTTCGCGCTCGCGCCGGTCGAAGAACGCGCAGTAGTCGGCGTAGTGGCTGCGGGCGCCGATCCACTGCTCCCAGGTGTCCTCGGTGATGGCTCCCCGGGAGGTCCTGGCCGGTTCCAGGGGGTAGCCGTAGGGGGTGAGCGTGGTGTAGTCGCGGTAGTACGCCTCGATCGTCTCGTCCGGGGCGCCGAGGCCGGCGAGGGCGACGACCGCGTGTTTGGCGTGGTTGCTGAGGTGTCTGGCGGACGGCAGCAGCCGGTCGGCGGGGAACGCGGGGCCGGTGAGGCCGGGGTCGCTGTTGAACTCGATGTAGTGGGTGCGGTCGTTGAGCAGCCGCTCGACGAGGGTGGCGTCGGTCATGGTCGTTCGGCTCACTTCTCGCTCTCGTCGTCGGCGGCGGCTTGGAGCCAGGACAGGTAGCGTTCCCCGGTGTCGGGGAAGAGGGTGACCACCGTCCGGCCGGCGTACTCGGGCCGGGCGACCAGCGTCCGGCAGGCGTGCGCGGCGGCTCCCGAGGAGACGCCGACCAGCAGTCCGGCGATGCGGGCGAGCCGCCGGGCGGCGGCGAAGGCGTCGCTGTCGGAGACGGTGAGCACCTCGTCGATGACGTCGAGGTCGGTGGTGGGGGCGACGAATCCGCCGTTGAGACCGGGGATGCGGTGCAGGCCGCCCCAGCCCTCGCTGAGCACCGGGGAGCGCTCGGGTTCGACGGCCACCACCCGGACGGCGGGGTTCTGTTCCTTGAGGTAGCGGGCGGTGCCGGAGAGGGTGCCGCCGGTGCCGACCCCGCAGACCAGCACGTCGACGCGGCCGTCGGTGTCGCGCCAGATCTCCGGCCCGGTGGTGGCGTAGTGGGCCTGGACGTTGTCGGGGTTCTCGTGCTGGCAGGCGAACCAGGAGCCGGGCAGTTCGCGGTGGATCTGCTCCGCCTTCTCGATCGCGGCCACGTACCCCTGTTCGTGCGGGGTCAGCACGATCTCGGCGCCGAAGGCGCGCAGCAGCTGGACGCGTTCGCTGGTCGCGTTGTCCGGCAGGACGATCACGCACCGGTAGCCGCGCGCGGCGCACAGCGCGGCCAGTGAGATGCCGGTGTTGCCGGAGGTGGCTTCCACGACGGTGCCCTCGCCGCGGCGCAGCAGCCCGCGTTCCTCGGCGGCCTCGATCATGTAGAGGCCGGTGCGGTCCTTGACGCTGGAGAGCGGGTTGGCCATCTCCAGTTTGGCGTACACGGTGGTGTCCTCGTGGGCGGCGCCGAGGTCCAGCCGGACCATGGGGGTGTCGCCGATGAGGTGTTCCAGGGAGGCGGCCACCGGCCGCTTGGTCGACGTGAGCACAATGCCTCTTTCCGAAGGTGGGGTCACCAGGTGGGGAAGGCCGCCGGGGAGCCGTGCTCCCGGCGGGAGGGGGCGGTCAGGGTGGGGGCGGGGCGGGACCGGCGGGGGGCAGGGCCGGGGCGGCGGTGCCGGGGTTCGGCGACGGGTGCCAGGACGCGCGCGCCGGCGGGGACGTCCTTGATGACCAGCGCC
>NZ_JBHWJL010000483.1:1200-2442 GCF_042731495.1 Streptomyces sp. NPDC059853 | reverse complement strand
GCCCGTCCCCGGCCCGCCGGTTCCTGATCAGGGCCCCTCACCCCCGGGAGCGCGGGCCATCCTCGATCGGCGGGCCGGGACCGTCCTCCCGCCGCGTCCCCCGTCCGGCGGTTTCGCTGGCATCATCGGTGCCATGGGCAACACGAACGAACCCCCGTACGACGTGCTGGTGGTGGGAGCCGCCGGGGTGGACACCATCGTCCGGGTGCCACGGCTCGAAGTGCCGGACGCCGATCTGATCCATGTGCCGCCGATCCGCGACTATGTGGCGCACACCGGGACGGGGGCCGCGCTGGGCTTCCACGCGCTGGGGCTGCGCACCCACTTCCTGGACTTCATCGGCGACGATCTCCAGGGCGATCTGATCCGCCGTCGGTTCGCGGCGGCCGGGCTCGGCTTCGACGCGCTGCCGGCCCCGAACGGGACGCCGCGCAGCGTCAATCTGGTGGACGAGGCGGGGCGCCGGTTCTCCTTCTACGACGGCCGGCATCCGGCGGAGCTGCTGCTGCCGCCGGAGTTCGTGGCCCCGCATCTGGACCGGGCGCGGCATGTGCACGTGTGCCGGTCGGGGTTCAACCGGGAGCTGTTCGGTGAGCTGGAGCGCCGGGGGCTGTCCTCCTCCACGGATCTGCACGCCTGGGACGGGGTGAATCCGGACAGCCACCCGTGGGCGTTCCGTACCGACTACGTGTTCCTCAGCGCGGCCGGGGTGCAGGGCCGGATCGAGGAGACGCTGCGGCTGATCCTGGCGCGCGGGAAGGCGAAGCTGGTGGTGGCCACGGACGGGGAGCGCGGGTGTCATCTGCTGAGCCGGGACGGGGACGGGTCCGTACGGCACGTCCCGGCGGTGACCCCGGCGGCCCCGGTGGTGGACAGCAACGGGGCGGGGGACGCGTTCGTGACGGCGTTCCTCGCGACGCTGTTCGCGGGCGGGGATCTCGACCGGTGCGCGCTGGCCGGCGCCGTCTCGGGGGCGTTCGCCTGCACGCAGGTGGGCACGCACGAGCGGCAGATGACGACGGCCGAGCTGGCCGCGGAGCTGGCCCGGCTGGGCGGGGGTGCCGGGCGGGCGGGGGTCAGGCCGGCGTGAGGATCGTGCCGCGTACGCTGCCCTCGACGGCCTCCAGGTAGCGCACGGCGACCTCGTCGAGCGGGGTGCCGGGGGCCGGGTCCTGGTCCAGGGCGATCAGGGTCTCGCGGATCCAGCCGGGGCTGACGGCGTTGAGGCGGATGCCGCGGGGC
>NZ_JBHWJL010000483.1:0-1190 GCF_042731495.1 Streptomyces sp. NPDC059853 | reverse complement strand
GGCAGTTCCCTGGCGGCGGCCGGGACGAACGCTTCCAGGCCGGCGTTGATGAGCCGGCCGAGCGCGGCGTCGCGCAGGCTGTCGGGGATGGTGCCGCTGGTGAGGGTGAGGGAGCCGTTGTCGCGCAGCCGGGGCAGGGCGCGGCGTACCAGTTCGACCTGGCCGATGAGTTTGCTGTCCAGGCCGCTGAAGAAGTCGGCGTCCGTGGAGCCGGCGACCGGGGCGGTGCCGCCGCTGGCGGCGCAGCACACCACGGCGTCGACCGGCCCGTGCGCGGCGAGCAGCGCGTCGATGGTGGCGGGCCGCGTCAGGTCGACGCGGGCCGCGCCGCCCCGGGAGGCGCGGACCACGCGGTGGCCGCGCGTCTCCAGCGCGCCGGCGACGGCGGCACCGATGGTGCCGCCCGCGCCGATCACGATGACGTCGAGCGTCACGCGGTCTCCACGTGCCGGATGGCGATGGAGTTGATGCAGTACCGCAGGTCGGTGGGGGTGCCGTAGCCCTCGCCCTCGAAGACGTGGCCCAGGTGGGAGCCGCAGGCGGCGCAGAGCACCTCGGTACGGGGGCGGCCCGGCAGCGAGGTGTCGGTGCGGGTCTCCACCGCGTCGCTGTCGGCCGGGTCGTAGAACGAGGGCCAGCCGCAGTGCGACTCGAACTTGGTCTCGGAGCGGAAGAGTTCGGCGCCGCAGGCGCGGCAGTTGTAGACGCCGACCGTCTTGGTGTCGGTGTACTCGCCGGTGAACGCCCGCTCGGTGCCGGCCTCGCGCAGGACCCGGTACTCCTCGTCGGTCAGCTCCTCGCGCCACTGCTCGTCGGTCTTCTCGACCTTGTAACCCATGGTTGTCGGTTCCTCCTCGGCTATCGGTCAGGGCCGGGCCAGCCGGTCCAGGATCTTCGGCCCCAGCTCGGTGACGTCCCCGGCCCCCATGGTGAGAACGAGATCACCGGGGCGCGCCATTCCCGCCACGGCCTCGGGCACACCGTCCTTGCCGTCCTGCGGCGCGGGGTGGACGGTGGCGCCGTGGGCGGTGGCGGCGTCGGTGATCAGCGCGCTGGTGACGCCGGGGATGGGGTCCTCGCGGGCGGGATAGATGTCCAGCACCACGCAGCCGTCGGCGAGCGCGAGGGCCCGGCCCATCTCGGTGCCCAGTTCGCGGGTGCGGCTGAACAGGTGGGGCTGGAAGACGACC
>NZ_JBHWJL010000482.1:0-2462 GCF_042731495.1 Streptomyces sp. NPDC059853 | reverse complement strand
GTCTGGAAGGTGACGCCGGCCAGGCCGAAGCAGAGTCCGACGAGGACGGCGAGCACCGCGCGCGGCAGCCGCAGCCGGCCGACGGTGAAGGAGGCGCCGGGCACCTGTTCGCCGAGGACGACGCGGAGGACCTGGCCCGGGGGGTAGAAGGTCTGGCCGGCCATCAGGGTGACGGCGAAGGCGGCGAGGAGCAGGGCCACCAGGGTGGTGATGACCAGACGCCGCCGGCGGGTCCGGCGGCTCCGGCCCTCGGCCATGGCCTGAAGGGTCACAGGGCTCGTACTTTCTGTCGGCGGACGATGTAGATGAAGAACGGGGCGCCGATCAGGGCGGTGACGATGCCGACGTCGATCTCGGAGGGGCGGTTCACGACGCGGCCCACGACGTCGGCGGCGGTCAGCAGGGCCGCGCCGAGCACGGCGGCCAGCGGCAGCAGCCAGCGGTGGTCGGGGCCGATGACGAGCCGGCACAGATGGGGCACGACCAGGCCGACGAACCCGATGGGGCCGGCGACCGCGGTGGCCGCTCCGCACAGCAGGACGGCGCCGAGCGCGGCGGCGGCGCGGGTCAGCACGACCTTCTCGCCGAGGCCGGCCGCCAGTTCGTCGCCGAGCGCCAGGGAGTTCAGGCCCCGGGCGGAGAGCAGGCAGAGCAGGAAGCCCACCGCGAGGAAGGGCAGGACGTGGCCGATCTTCTCGAACGAGGCGCCGCCGACCCCGCCGATCTGCCACATGCGGAAGGTGCCGGCGATGTCGTTGCGCGGCAGCATGACGGCGGTGACCAGGGAGGCGAGGGCGGCGGAGACGGCGGCGCCGGACAGCGCGAGTTTGAGCGGGGTGGCGCCGCCGCGTCCGAGGGAGCCGATCACGTAGACGAACAGGGAGGTCGCGGCGGCTCCGGCGGTGGCGGTCCAGATGTAGCCGGTGGGCGAGGTGAGCCCGAAGTAGGCGATGCCGGTGACCACGGCGAGCGAGGCGCCCATGGTGACGCCGAGGATGCCGGGGTCGGCCAGCGGGTTGCGGGTGACGCCCTGCATGACGGCGCCGGCCGTGGCGAGGGCGGCGCCGACCGTCATGGCCAGCAGGGTGCGCGGCACCCGTTTCTTGACGGCGGCCTCGCCGAGGGTGCTCTCGGCGCCGCCGAGGCCGGCGACGATGTCGGACAGGCCGACGTCGCGGGCGCCGAGTGCCACCGAGGCGGCCGTCACGGCCGCGAGGACGGCCAGGGCGCCGGCGATCCACAGGACCCGGACATGCGCCGGACGCCGCGCGAGGTCGGCGTCCGGCGGGTTCCGGGTGGCGGTCGCGGTCATTCCACCTTGTCCGCGGCCTCGGCGAGCAGGGCGACGTAGTCCTCCAGGACCCACGCGATGGACAGCGGGGTGGGGTTGGCGGCGGTGGCCAGCGGGCTGCTGCCGGGGAGGAGGGCGACCGAGCCGCGCTCGACGGCGGGGATCTTCGACAGCAGCGGGTCGGACCGGAGGAGCTGGAGGAGTTCGCCGTCCTCGTCGCCGTAGCCGGTGATGATGTCGACGTCGTCGAAGAGTTCGGCCTGCTCGGCGCTCTGGGTGAGGGCGAACCGGTCGGTGCCCGCGGACGCCTCGGCGATGCTGCCGGGGATGGTGAGACCGAGGTCCTCGAAGAAGCGGGTGCGGGTGTCGTGCGCGGTGTAGAAGCCGACCTGGCTCACATCGGTGGGGTCGATGTGGGTCATGAACATCACCGTCTTGTCGGTCAGCTGCGGGTGGCCGGCGACGGTGGCGGCGATCCGCTCCTCCAGGTCGGCGATGAGGGCGTCGCCCTCGGCCGCCAGGCCGATCGCCTCGCTGTTGAGCTTGATGATGTCCCGCCAGGAGGTGGCCCAGGGCGCTTCCGGGTAGGCGACGACGGGGGCGATGTCGCTGAGCGTGTCGTAGTCGCGCTGGGTGAGGCCGGAGTAGGACGCGAGGATGACGTCCGGCTGGGTGTCGGCGACGGCCTCGAAGTCGATGCCGTCGTTCTCGTCGAAGAGCACCGGGGTCCCGGCGCCGAGTTCGTCCAGCTTCTCGGTGACCCAGGGCAGCACGCCGTCGCCGTCGTCGTCGCCGAAGTTGGCGGCGGCCATGCCGACCGGGACGACCCCGAGGGCCAGCGGCACCTCGTGGTTGGCCCAGGCGACGGTGGCGACCCGCTCCGGCTTCTCCGGGATGGTGGTGGTGCCCAGGGCGTGCTCGATGGTGAGCGGGAAGGTGCCCGCGTCCTGATTCCCGCTGCCCTGGCCGGCGGCGGCGGCGCCGGCCCCGCCGTCCGGGGAGGAACCGCAGCCGCTGAGGGTCAGCGCGGTGGCCGCCGCCACGGCGAGAGCCCACCGTCGATATGAACGCATGGCAAAGACACTCCGCTCCAAGAACTTAGGTATGCCTTACCTATATTACGTGAGTGTCCTGGGGGAACGACCGCGGGGCCGGCCGCCTGTCTGGCGGC
>NZ_JBHWJL010000481.1:0-2500 GCF_042731495.1 Streptomyces sp. NPDC059853 | reverse complement strand
TCGACGTGGATCTCACCGACCGGGCCCGGGTGCGGCAGGAGGTGGACCGGCTCGCCGAACGCTGCGTCCAGCGGCTGCGCGAGCACGGCCGCTCCGGCCGCACCGTGGTGCTCAAGGTGCGCAGCCACGACTTCTCCACCCTGACCCGCTCCGACACCCTGCGCGGGCCGACCGACGATCCGGCGGTGGTGCGGGAGCTGGCCGCCCGGCTGCTGGAGGGGGTGGACACCACGGCCGGGGTGCGGCTGCTGGGGGTCGGCGTCACCGGACTGGCGGATTTCACCCAGGAGGACCTGTTCGCCCAGGCCAGCGCCACCGCGGAGGGCGAGGAGGACGGCCGGGCGGCGCCCGCCCCCGTGGCGGAGCCGGAGCAGGCCGCCGAGCCCGCCCCCGACCGCCGCTGGCTGCCGGGTCTGGACGTGACGCACACCGCCTACGGGCCGGGGTGGGTGCAGGGCAGTGGGGTCGGCCGGGTCACCGTGCGCTTCGAGACGCCCGGATCAGCCCCCGGCCGGGTGCGGACCTTCGGTGTGGACGATCCCCTGCTCAGCCGCTCGGCGCCGCTGCCGCTGGGCGGGGAGGGTCAGCGGTCCTCGTCCGGCGGCGAGGCCAGCCGGCCGAAGTCCTGATCGGGCGGTGCGGGCTGGTCGGGGCCCGCCGCCGGCACGTCGAGACCGTAGTGGTGGTAGAGCTGCAACTCCTGCTCCGGCGACAGATGCCGCCCCACCCCGAAGTCCGGGGCGTCCTTGATCAGCTCCCGGTCGAACGGCACCCGCAGGGCCTCGTCCACCAGTTCGCTGGGCTCCAGCGGGACGAACGCGTCCCGGCTGAAGAGTCCGGTGCGCACGGCCGCCCATTCGGGTGCACCGGTCGCGTCATCCAGATAGACCTCGTCCACCGTGCCGATCTTGGTTCCATTGCGGTCGAACGCCTTGCGCCCGATCAGGCTGCGGGGATCGATATCGGTCTGCACGGTTCCTCCCACGGGTCGTCACTGCCGGGCCGCACGCCCCTGCCCTTACGTAACGGCACATACCCGAAGCTGGCCAGTCGAGTGCTGCCGTCACCCGATGCCGGGGCTCCGCCTCCATGGTCGCAGTCGCGGGGCCGCTGGTAGGCTCGAAACGGTTGACGACCTCGTGCGGGAGAGTCCACCGGCTCCCGGGCCGGCGGCGCCGAAGGAGCAAATCCTCCCCGGAATCTCTCAGGCCCCAGTACCGCGCGGGGGAGACCACTCTGGAAAGCAGGGTGGCGGCCGGACACCCGTCCGGGCCCGCCCTCACCGACGGTGAAAGCCGTGCCGGTGCTCCGCTCGGGGCGCGGGCACGGTGAAGCTCTCAGGTCGAGATGACAGAGGGGGAGGCCGCAGCAGGCACCGCCCGGTGGTTGCGGGTCCCAGCGACCAGGAGGCCCCCCAAGATGTCGACACGTCCACTCCCGCTCAGCGCACTGGAGCAGGGCTCGCCCTTCGCGTCCCGCCACATCGGCCCGGACGCCGCCGACCGGGAGAAGATGCTCGCGCAGGTCGGTTTCGGCTCCCTCGACGAGCTGACCGCCGCCGCCGTCCCCGCCTCCATCGCCGGCACCGGCCCGCTGCGGCTGCCCGAGGCCCGCACCGAGGCCGCCGTGCTGGCCGAGCTGCGCGAGCTGGCCGACCGCAACCAGGTCCTCACCTCCATGATCGGCCTGGGCTACTACGGCACCTTCACCCCGCCGGTCATCCTGCGCAACGTCATGGAGAACCCGTCCTGGTACACGGCCTACACGCCCTACCAGCCGGAGATCTCCCAGGGCCGGCTCGAAGCCCTGCTGAACTTCCAGACCGTCGTCTCCGACCTCACCGGGCTGCCCACCGCCGGTGCCTCGCTGCTGGACGAGGGCACGGCCGCCGCCGAGGCGATGGCGCTCTCCCGCCGGGTCGGCAAGGTCAAGCAGGGCGTCTTCCTGGTCGACGCCGACACCCTGCCGCAGACCGTCGCCGTCCTGCGCACCCGCGCCGAACCGACCGGGGTCGAGGTGCTGGTGACCGACCTCTCCGCCGGTATCCCGCAGGAAGCCGCCGACCGGGGCGTCTTCGGCGTCCTGCTTCAGTACCCGGGCACCGGCGGCGCCGTGCGCGATCTCCGTCCGGTCATCGAGCGCGCCCACGAGCTGGGGGCGGTCGTCACCGTCGCCGCCGACCTGCTCGCCCTCACCCTGCTGACCTCCCCGGGCGACCTCGGCGCCGACATCGCGGTCGGCACCAGCCAGCGGTTCGGGGTGCCGATGGGCTTCGGCGGCCCGCACGCCGGCTACATGGCGGTGCGCGAGGCGTACGCCCGCAACCTGCCGGGACGGCTGGTGGGCGTCTCCCGCGACGCGGACGGCAAGCGCGCCTACCGGCTGGCCCTGCAGACCCGTGAGCAGCACATCCGCCGGGAGAAGGCCACCAGCAACATCTGCACGGCGCAGGTGCTGCTCGCCGTGATGGCCGGCATGTACGCGGTCTACCACCTGTCTC
>NZ_JBHWJL010000480.1:0-2518 GCF_042731495.1 Streptomyces sp. NPDC059853 | reverse complement strand
GGACGGCCCCGTCCGGCGCGGCGACGGGGCGGAGCGCACCGGGGCCCGCTCAGCGGGCAGGTCCGCCGCTACTCGACGCCGATCAGCAGCGGTGCCGCCTGGCGTCCCCGGTAGACGACGGTGTCCACGCCGAGGTGGCCGCGGCGTACCTGGTGTTCCAGCCGGTCGGCGAGTGCGGCGGGGGTGTTCTCGCCGAGGACCAGGGTGACCAGTTCGCCGCCTGCCGACAGCATCCGGGTGAGGAGATCGGCGGCGACGTCCTCGGTGGCGGAGCCGATCACGGCGACATCGCCGTCGATCAGGCCGAGGACGTCCCCGGCCTGGCAGATGCCCACGGTGGTCCAGGACTCGCGTTCGGCGACGGTGACCTCGCCGAACCGGGTGGCCCCGGCGGCGGAGGTCATGGCGACGACGTCCTCGTCGAAGCGGCGTTCCGCGGCGTGGACGGCGAGCGCCGCCAGGCCCTGGACCGGGGAGCGGGTGGGGATGACGGCGACCCGGACGCCCCGCTGGCGGGCCTGCTCGGCGGCGGCGGCCGAGGCGTGCCACAGCGCGCCGTCGTTCGGCAGCAGCACGATCTCCCGGGACGCGGCGCGGTCGATGGCCGCGGCGAGGTCGTCGGTGGCCGGGGGGCGGGCGGGGTCCGCGGTGAGGGCGGTGGCCCCGGCCTCGGTGCACAGCGCGGCGAGGCCGTCGCCGGGCATGACGCAGACGACGGCGCGGTCGGCGGCGGGTGCCGCGGCGCCGGGGGCGGCGGCGGTGAGCTGGGTGATGCTGATCCGGTGCGGGCGGCCAGCCTCGATGCCCGCCTCGACGGCGGGGCCCGGCCGGGAGGTGTGCACGTGGACGTTCCACAGGCCGTCGCCGCCGACGATCACCAGGGAGTCGCCGAGGGCGTCCAGGGTGCGGCGCAGGCCGGGTATGGCGTCGTCCCGGGCGTCCAGGAGGTAGATCACCTCGTAGCCGCCGTCGGCGCAGCCCTCGTGCCCGGGGTGGCCGGCGGCCACGTCGCCCGGTGCGCCGTGCCGGTGGCCCGCGGGGCGGCCCAGGCCGTGGTGCGGCAGGGTGTCCGGGGCGCGGCCGGAGAGGGCGGCGTCGAGCGCGTCCAACACGGTGACCAGCCCGGATCCCCCGGCGTCGACCACGTGGGCGCGGGCCAGGGCGTCCAGTTGCCCGGGGGTGGCGGCCAGGGCGGTGCGGGCCCCGGCGCAGGCGGCGGCGGCGATGTCGGCGGGGTGGCGTGCCGGGGCCCGCTCGGCGGCGTCGGCCGCGGCGGCGGCGACGGTGAGCATGGTGCCCTCGACGGGGTGGCTGACGGCCTCGTAGGCGAGGGTGGCGGCGCGGCGCAGCGCGCGGCGCAGCGGCTCGGGCCCGGTGTCGCCGGTGGGGGCGGCGGCCAGTTCCTGGGCCATGCCGCGCAGCAGCTGGGCGAGGATGGTGCCGGAGTTGCCGCGGGCACCGAGGAGGGCGCCGTGCGCCATGGTGCGGGCGGCGTCGCCGGGCCCCGGGGTACCGGTGCCGGGTTCCTGTGCGGCGGCGGTCAGCGCGCGGTCGGCGGACTCCATCGTGAGGTAGAGATTGGTGCCGGTGTCCGCGTCCGGTACGGGGAAGACGTTGATGGCGTCGATCTCCGCGCGGTCCCGGCCCAGGGTGTCCAGCGCGATCCGGCACCAGCGCCGTACCGCGGCGGCGTCCAGCGGTTGCGGCACGGTGGTGACCTCGGCTCTCTCCTTGGCGGGCGGCGGGTGCAGCTTATGCGGACCGGGGCGGATTTCTCCGTTCGGGAAGCCCCGGGGTATGCTGCTGCGGTTGCTCGGCACGGGTGTTCTCCCGCTCGCCGGGCACATCCCCGAGGGTCCTGGCCCCGGGATCCCACGTTAGTTTCTGTCACCCCGCGTACGCGGGACTGACCCGTCTTTGGAGTGACCCGTGGCTGCCAACTGCGACGTCTGCGGCAAGGGGCCGGGCTTCGGTAACAGCATCTCCCACTCGCACCGCCGCACCCCCCGCCGTTGGAACCCCAACATCCAGCGGGTGCGTGCCGTGATCAATGGGACGCCGAAGCGCCTGAACGCCTGCACCTCGTGCATCAAGGCGGGCAAGGTCGCGCGCTGACGCATTCGGCCGCGGTCCGCCCGTAAGCCGCTGAGCCGGTCCACCTCCGTGGTGGGCCGGCTTTTTGGCGTTCCCGCGTGCGGAAGCGGCGCCGGTGGCGCGGGCGTCCGGTACGGGGCCGCCGCGCGACACGCGACGGCGGCAGCGGCAGCGGCAGCGGCAGCGGCGGTCAGATGCGGTACCCGTGGTGCACCGGACCGATGCCGGCGCCCAGCGGGAATCCGGCGGCCAGGGCCCCGGTGACGTACTCCTTGGCGGCGCGGGCGGCGGCGGGCAGCGCCGTGCCCCGGGCCAGTCCGCAGGCGAGAGCGCTGGCGAGGGTGCAGCCGGTGCCGTGGGTGTGCCGGTTGTCGTAGCGGGGCGCCCGGAACCAGTGCACCTCGCCGGGTCCGCCGTACAGCAG
>NZ_JBHWJL010000479.1:0-2518 GCF_042731495.1 Streptomyces sp. NPDC059853 | reverse complement strand
GTGCACCGCACCGGCCGCCGGGCCGCCGCCGTATGGAGCGCTCGCACGGAACGCGGCATGCGTCGGCCCTCCCATCCGTATGACGGGAGGGCCGGTTCAGCCGCGCTCGCTCACTTCTTGTTGCGGCGCTGCACGCGGGTGCGCTTCAGCAGCTTGCGGTGCTTCTTCTTCGCCATCCGCTTGCGCCGCTTCTTGATAACAGAGCCCACGACTTACCCTCGCTCACTTCGATGACTCGGTGCGGGGCGTCCGAGCCCACACGACCTACATGGGGGTCAGCCTACCGGTCACCGGGTGATACGGGTAAATCGAGGGCCTAGCGGGCCTTCTCCCGGCCCGCCATCAGGCGCTTTCCACTCCTACGAAGGATTCCCGCAGGTACTCGTGGACGGCCTGCTCGGGGACCCGGAAGGACCTTCCCACCCGGATCGCGGGCAGATGACCGGCGTGCACCAGGCGGTACACGGTCATCTTGGACACTCGCATCACCGCGGCGACCTCCGCCACGGTCAGGAACTTGGCCTCGCTCAGAAGCCTTTCACCAGCAGCCATGTCACACCTGACCTTCCGCACATGTCGGGCACCGGCTTCCCCTCCGGTGACTCCCTCTCGCAAGTGCGCTCCTCCCCAGATTAGGGGCGGGTGATGCGAGTGGGGAAGAGGTGCCTCAACCGGCCGTTTACCACCAAGCTGACAGAGAAGCCCGATTGCGCCCATAGCGCATCAGGGGCTCTCGGGCGCAAGCGGGGGCCACATCCGTGCGAGCCGGCCCCACCCAGCCGGGTGTCCCGGTCCGCCGCACCGCCGCCCGGGCCCGTACCGGACCGCCCCGCACCCCTGCCCCCGCACGCCCCGCTTGCACCCGCCAACACCCCGCGTGGCCTGCGGCCTTGGCCCCTGCCGCCTCCCGGGGGACGGCCGGGCCGGCGGGGAGCCGGAGCAGTTGTGTGCGCCGGGGGCGTGCTGGGGCATGGGTGACGACCTGCCGTGCGCCCACTCGGTGTTCCCGCGCCCCGGGCCGGAGCGGGCACGGAGCGCGTCGTACCGGTAAAGGGGGCGTTCGGTCGATGATCGGCCGCCGCACCGGGGGGAGCCGGACACCGCAGGTCGTGCGGGGCGCACGGGATCAGCTGGCGTAGTACCGGGCCGCGCGGGCCGCCGGGGGCCGGCCGGGGAGCCCCGGTCGGACGGGCGCGCGCGGCCGCCCGGTCAGGGCAGGAGCCCGCGCAGCGGGAACACCGCGCGGCGGGTGGCGAGGACGGCTTGGTCCACCGGGTCGGCCGGGTCGTAACCGGCGTCCCAGTCCTGCCAGGTGGGGGTACGGCCGTCGGTCATCCGCCACGGCCCGCTCTCCCGGGTGAGCGCGTACGCGGTCTGCCGCCAGCCGTCGGGCAGGGCGGCGGCCGGCTCCAGGGGCGCGTGGGCGGCGATGGCGACGAGGTGCGTCCACAGCCTGGGGACGACGTCGACGACCGCGTACCCGCCGCCGCCGAGCGCCAGCCAGCGCCCGTCCGCGTACCGGTGCGCCCAGTCGTGGGCGGCCTCGATGCCGGCCCGCTGGCCGTCGAGGCTGAGCAGGAGGTGGGCTTGGAGGTCCTCGAAGTGGGTGTCGGCGCCGTGCTGGCTCACGAGCAGCTGCGGCCGGAAGTCGGCCAGCAGTTCGGGGACGACGGCGTGGACGGCGCGCAGCCAGCCCTCGTCCGAGGTTCCGGCGGGCAGGGCCACGTTGGCGGCGCTGCCGGGTGCCGCCTCGGCTTCCCCGGTCTCGTCGGGGCGTCCGGTGATGTGCGGGAAGAGGGTGCGGGGGTGTTCGTGCACGGAGATGGTCAGCACCCGGGGGTCGTCCCAGAACGCCTCCTGTACGCCGTCGCCGTGGTGGACGTCGAGGTCGAGGTAGGCGACGCGTTCCAGGCCGAGTTCGAGCAGCCGGGCGATGGCGATCGCCGGGTCGTTGTAGACGCAGAATCCGGCCGCGGAGCCGGGCATGGCGTGGTGGAGCCCGCCGGTGAAGTTGACGGCGTGCTGGACGTCCCCGCTGTGCAGGGCCTCGGCGGCGGACACGGAGAGCCCGGCGATGAGCGCGGCGGCTTCGTGCATGCCGGCGAACGCCGGGTTGTCCTCGGTTTCCAGGCCGTGCCACCGGTCGGTGTCGCGGGGGTCGGCGGAGGCCCGCCGTACGGCGTCGATGTAGTCGGGCCGGTGGATGAGCCCGAGGGTGGACGCCCCGGCCGGCCGGGCGCCGGCGACGTCGAGGTGCCGGAGCAGTCCGAATTCCTCGACCAGCCGCATGGTGAGCGCCAAGCGGACGGGACTCATGGGATGGTGGGGACCGAAGTTGTACCGGGTCACCCCGTCGTCCCACATCAACCGTGTTCCGGCGCCATTGTTCATGGCTGACACGGTAACCGAAAACGCAAGTGAGCCCTACCGGATACCCGGTAGGGCTCACTCACTATCAAAAACTGTTCGGCGGCGACCTACTCTCCCACACGGTCCCCCATGCAGTACCATCGGCGCT
>NZ_JBHWJL010000478.1:0-2528 GCF_042731495.1 Streptomyces sp. NPDC059853 | reverse complement strand
GTGCCCCACCGCTCCGTCAGCTGGGCCACCAGCATCAGTCCGCGTCCGCCCTCGTCGAAACCGGCCGCGCGGCGCAGATGCGGGGCGGTGCTGCTGGTGTCCGAGACCTCCACGATCAGGGTGCGGTCCAGGATCAGCCGCAGCCGGATCGGCCCGGTGGCGTGCCGGATCGCGTTGGCGATCAGCTCGGTGACCACCAGCTCCGTGGTGAACACCAGCTCCGCGAGCCCCCAGTCCGCCAGCCGCCCGCTCACATCCTGCCGGGCGATGGCGCAGCTGGCCGGGTCGTCGGGGATGTCCCAGGCGGCGACGTGCCGTTCGTCCAGCATCCGGGTGCGCGCCATCAGCAGCGCCACGTCGTCGGCCGGCGGCTCCCCGGCGAGCAGCGTGCCGATCACCGTCTCGCACCAGGCGTCGAGGGACGGCGCGGGGGTGGCGATGGCCCGGTGCAGCCGCCGGTACCCCTCGTCCATGTCCCGGTCCCGGCGCTCCACGAGGCCGTCGGTGAACAGTGCCAGCACCGAGCCCTCGGGCAGGGTCAGCTCGGCCGACTCGAACGGCAGCCCGCCCAGGCCCAGCGGCGGCCCGGCCGGCAGCTCCACCGTGATGACCTCGCGCGTCTCCGGCAGGTACAGCACGGGCGGCGGATGCCCGGCCCTGGCGACGGTGCAGGAGCCGTTCACCGGGTCGTAGACCGCGTACAGGCAGGTGGCGCCGATGTCCCCGGGGCCCTCGGCCACCCCGGTGTCCTCCGACAGCCGGAGCACCAGATCGTCGAGGTGGGTGAGGAGTTCGTCCGGCGGCAGATCGACGTCCGCCAGGGTGCGGACGGCGGTACGCAGCCGGCCCATCGTCGCGGACGCCTGCACCCCGTGGCCCACCACGTCGCCCACGATCAGCCCCACCCGCGCCCCGGACAGCGGGATCACGTCGAACCAGTCGCCGCCCACCCCGGTCTGCCCGGCCGCCGCCAGATAGCGGGAGGCGACCTGGACGGCGGTGCGCTGCGGCAGGGTCTGCGGCAGCAGGCTGCGCTGGAGGCCGAGCGCCGTCTCGCGTTCCCGGGTGAACCGCTGCGCGTTGTCCAGGCACACGGCGGCCCGCGCGGCGATCTCCCGGGCCACCAGCACGTCGTCGGGCGCGAACGGGTCCTGGCGGCGGTAGCGGGCGAACTGCGCGACGCCCAGGGTCACCCCGCGCGCCGAGAGCGGGACCGTCAGCACCGAGTGCACGCCCAGCTCCAGGGCCCGCCGGCCGCGCGCCGGGTCCTGTTCCACCCAGGCCGGGAAGTCGGGGTCGTCCCGGTCCAGTACGACCGGTTCGCCGGAGAGCACCGCCCGCACCGGGGAGGCGGAGACCGGGTGGTCCCACACCTGGCCGTCCGCCACCACCACCTCGGGGCTCTCGGGGAGGGCCGAGCGGTGCGCGACGCGGCGCAGGGTCAGCGTCCCCTCCTCCAGGGCGGGCAGCGCGGCGCCGTGCGGGTGCGGGGTGGCCAGCAGATCGACGGTGCCGAAGTCGGCGAGCCGGGGCACGCACACGTCGACGAGTTCCCGCGCGGTGCGGCCGACCTCCAGGGTGCTGCCGATCCGCCGCCCGGCGTCGTTGACCAGCTGGAGCCGGACCCGGGCCCGGTCCTCGCCGGTGATGTCGACGGCGGCCAGCGCCACGGCCACCAGCCGGCCGTCGGGGTCCCACACCGGGGCGATGCGGCCCAGCCAGGCGTGCTCGCGGGTCTCGCCGCCGGTGCGCAGCCGGGTGCGGACGTCCCGGGGCCGGCCGGTCCGTACCGCCTCGCGCAGTTGTTCCTCCAGCTCGATGCTCTGCGGTTTGCCGCCGATCTCCGACAGCCGCAGCCCGCGCACCTCCTCCTCGGTGACGCCGATGACCTCCTCCATCGCCCGGTTGGCGCGGCGCAGCCGGATGTCGGTGTCGTAGAGCGCGAGGGCGTTGGGCGCGTACAGGAACGCGGACCGGGGGAGCTGCTCGTCCTGCGGGGTGCGGGCGGTGCCGGTGATCGGGCTGACCACCAGCCAGCCGTCCGGGTGACCGTCCCGCTCCGACAGCCGGTGGACGAGCAGCCGTACGGTCAGCCGCCGCCCGTCGCGGTGCCGCAGCGCGGCCTGCCCCGTCCACAGCAGCGGGCCGCCGTCCCGGGGCGGGACGCCGGGCGGTACGGGGCCGGCGAGCAGTCCGGCGGCCGGGCGGCCCACGGTCTCGGCCGCGGTGTGGCCGAGGAGCGCGCGGGCGCCGTCGTTCCAGTGCGTGACGACGCCGGAGGCGTCCAGCACGGCGCGGGCGGTGGCCGCCTCGTCCGGGGGCCCGGACCAGGGGTCGGCCCCGTCCTGGGAGGGGTGCCCCGGGCCGCCTGTACTCACATCCCCAGCCTGTGGCACCGGCGGCCGGCCGACAACCGCACAGCGCCGGCCGGGGCGGGGCCCGGTGCCCCCGGGGGCGGCGGCCTCAGCGCACCGGGGCCGCGGCGGACGGTACGGCGCCGGCCGGGGCGGGTCTGCGCACAGACCGGC
>NZ_JBHWJL010000477.1:0-2533 GCF_042731495.1 Streptomyces sp. NPDC059853 | reverse complement strand
GGCATGGGGTCGCTCCTCGGGTCGGGGCAGGCACGGAGAGCTAAACGGCGGGGCCCGCCGTTTACGTTTTCGGTACGATACGGAGGACCCCGCCACTTGGCAAACCCCCTCCGGAGGCGCCCCCATGCCCGCCCAGCAACGCGCGGACGCCCGGCGCAATCACGCCCTGATCCTCGCCGTGGCCGAGGCCGAGGTCGCCGCCCACGGCGCCGACACCTCCCTGGAACAGGTCGCGCGCGCAGCGGGCGTCGGATCGGCCACCGTGCGACGCCACTTCCCCAGCCGCCGCGCCCTGCTCGACGCCGTCTTCCAGGAGCGCGTCGAAGCCCTGTGCGAGCGCGCCCGCGTGCTGGCGGACGCCCCCGACAGCCGCGCCGCGCTGCTCGCCTGGCTGAGCGACCTCACCGCGTACGCCGCCTCCGCCCGGGGCATGGCCGCCACCCTCACCTACGAGGAGGCGCACGTGTCCCGGTGCACCACGAAACTGAGCGACGCCGCCGACCCCCTGCTGCGCCGCGCCGCCCGGGACGGCGCGGTCTCCCCCGGCCTCACCATCGTCGATCTGCTGACCCTGGTCACCGGCATCGCGCTCGCCACCGAGCACCACCGCGACCCGGCCGCCGAGGCGGACCGGCTGCTCGCCCTGGCCGTGGCCGGGATCAGCCCGCCGGCCAGTGGGCGGGACGGCTGAGCCCTCCGGGCAGCCGGGTGGCGGCGTCGCCCCGGGCGGCGTTCAGCTGCGCCTGGGTGACGAAGAGCGCGCCCCGCAGATCCGCCCCGTGCAGCCGCGCGTCGCGGAGGTCCGCGCCGATCAGATCGGCCCGCGACAGCCGCGCCGACCGCAGATCGGCGGCGATCAGCAGCGCGCCGCGCAGACTCGCGCCGCGCAGATCGGCGCCCTTCAGCCGGGCGCCGAGGAGATCCGCGCCCCGGTGATCGCGGCGGCGGCCCGGAACCCCGGCCCGTACCCGTTCGCTGACGCACAGCAGCAACGCGCTGACCGTGTCCCGGTGGGCGGCCACATCGGCGGCGCGCAGCTCCTCGGGGGTACCGGCGGCCAGCCGCTCCGTCGCCTCCAGCGCCCGGCGCACCTCGCCGTGCAGCGCGGCGGCGGGCCGCAGGGTCAGGGCCTCCGACAGGTACCACAGCAGTTCGTGGAGCTGCCGGACAACGGGGAAGGCGGCGAACATGGCGCGGGCGGTCTCCGGATCCTGCCGCCAGTCCCGTCCCCCGAACGTGTGCTGCGAGACGCGCTGACCGGCGCCGAAGCAGTCGTAGACGGTGCAGCCGGCGTACCCGGCCGGGCGCAGCCGCTCGTGGATGCCGCAGCGGAAGTCCTCGCGCAACTGCGCACAGGGCCGGCCGGCGGGCTTGTCGGCCGCGAAGTCGGCGGAGGCGGCGAACGGCAGGGCGACGCAGCACAGCGCGAAACAGCGGGCGCAGTCGGCCGTGAGGAGGGGAAGCCGGTCGGGACGGGACACGGGGGAACACTTTGCCAGGGGAAACGCCGTCGACGTACCGGTTTTCCCGCGCCTCCGCCCGGACGGCCGACCCCGCCCCGCGCCCCGTGCCCAGGCGCGACAGCTTCAGCCGTGCCGGGCCGCCCGCCGGTACGCCGACGGCGTGGTCGCGAACAGATCGGCGAAGACCTGCCGCAGCGTCTCGGTGGTGCGCAGTCCGCACTGGCGGGCGATGGCGGTGAGCGGCAGGCTGGTGGCGGCCAGCAGCTGGGCGGCCGCTTCGGCGCGCACGGCGCGCACGTGCCGGGCAGGCGTGGTGCCGAGCTCCGCGGCGAACAGCCGGGTGAGGTGACGCGGGCTCACCCCGGCGAATCGCGCCAGCGTGGCAGCGTCGAGGTCGGCGTCCGGGTGGGCGGTGATGTGTTCGCAGACCTCCCGGACCAGCCGGTGGTCGGGCGGCGGCGCCGCCACGTGCATGCTCACCTGCGCCTGGTTGCCCGGCCGCTGCAGGTACGCGACCAGCAACCGGGCCACCTCGCGGGCCAGCGCCGGGCCGTGGTCCTGCTCCACCAGGTCGAGCGTGAGGTCGATCGCGCTGGTCACGCCCGCCGAGGTATGGACATTGCCGTCGGAGACGAACAGCGACGCGGGGTCCACGGTGACGGCCGGGTACCGGGCGGCCAGCTCCGCCGCCCACGTCCAGTGCGTGGCCGCCCGGCGCCGGTCCAGCAGGCCGGCCGCGGCCAGCAGGGTGGCGCCCGTGCACACCGAGACCACCCGGCGGCTGAGCCCGGCCAGCCGGCGCAGGTGGACGAGCAGCCGGGCGTCCTCGGCAGCGGTCTGATGCCCCGGCCCGCCCGCCACCACCACGCTGTCCAGCCGGCCGCCGACCCGCTCCAGGGCGTCGGCGGCGAGGGCGAGGCCGCAGCTCGTGCGCACCGGCAGGCCACCGAGCGAGACCAGTTCGACCCGGTATCCGGGGTTCGCGCCCCAGCGGGTGGCCGCGTCGAACACGCCTGTCGGGCAGGAGATGTCGAGCAGCTCGGTGTCCGGGTAACCGATCACGACCACAC
>NZ_JBHWJL010000476.1:0-2546 GCF_042731495.1 Streptomyces sp. NPDC059853 | reverse complement strand
CCCCGGGGCGCGCGGCCCTCCCCGCCCCGGGCCCGCGCGCGAGGTACCGGCGCCCGCCGGGCCGGGAGGGCCCCCCCACCGGCGGCCCCCCCCCCCCGAGGGGCCGGGCGCCGCCGACGGACCAGGTCCGGCGTTCACGCCTTCTTGGTCTCCCAGAAGATCTCGTCGATCTTCGCGATGTAGTCCAGGGCCTTCTGACCGGTGGCCGGGTCGGTGGAGCCCTTGGCCGCGCTGAGCGCCTTCAGGGTGTCGTTGACCAGCTGGTGCAGCTCCGGGTACTTCTCGAAGTGCGGCGGCTTGAAGTAGTCGCTCCACAGCACCGACACGTGGTGCTTGGCCAGCTCGGCCCGCTCTTCCTTGATGACGGTGGCGCGGGCCCGGTAGTGCGGGTCCTCGTTGGCCTGGTACTTCTCCTGGATGGCCTTGACGGATTCTGCCTCGATGCGCGCCTGGGCGGGGTCGTACACGCCGCACGGCAGGTCGCAGTGGGCACTGACCTTCACCGTGGGGGCGAAAAGGCGGGAGAGCATGGGGCCGTCCTTCCTCGTGATCGTCTTCTCGCGTGCGACATTACTCCGTGAGGGGCGGCTTTTCTCGGTTGACCCCGGTCACCAGGCCCGGCTTACATCCAAAGTCCGATGCGAGCGGGCCAACCGGCCCAGTGCGAGGGCCGGTCGAGCACAGGAAGAGGCAGCGGGCGGATGACGGAGCGGGCAGGGCGGCGTGCGGACGGGACGGGGCGGATCGGCCTCGCCGAGGTGTACAACCCCTCGATGCTGCCCACGCTGCGCCCGGGTGACCAGCTGCTCCTGCGGTACGGGGCCCGGGTGCGGCCGGGCGATGTCGTGGTGCTGCGCCATCCGTTCCAGCACGATCTGCTGATCGTCAAGCGGGCGGTGGAGCGGCGGGGCGGCGGCTGGTGGGTGGTGGGGGACAACCCCGAGGTCACCAACGACAGCCGGGAGTTCGGGGCGGTGCCGGACGATCTGGTGGTGGCGCGGGCGCTGGTGCGGCTGCGGTCGCCGCGCGGGCTTCAGCGTTCGCCGCTCGCGGTGCTGGGCTGGCTGCCGTCGGCGGTGCGGCCGCTCAGCTCGCGTTCGCGGCGCTTGCGGGCCCGGTAGGCGGCGACGTTGGCGCGCGTCGCACAGCGGTCCGAACAGTAGCGTTTGGAGCGGTTTGTTGACGTGTCGACATAGGCGTTGCGGCAGGGTTCCGCCTCGCAGATGCCGAGCCGGTCCACCCCCAGGTCGGTGAGCTGGAAGGTCAGCCCCATGCAGGCGATGGCGGCGTAACCGGCGGTGGCGTTGGAGGGGTGCTCGGCCAGGTGCAGATGCCACAGCGGGCGGCCGGTGTCGTCGTCCCGGTACTCGTGCCCGGAGATCTGCGGGCTGGCGGGGTACTCCAGCAGCAGGGCGTTCAGCAGATCGACGGCCCGGGCCTCGTCCCCCTCGGCGGCGGCGGTGAAGACGGCGCGCAGCCGGGTACGTACTCCCTTGAGGCGGGTGATGTCGGCCTCGCCGGCCCGGCGGGCCAGCTGCTGCATGGGGCCGAAGAGGGCGCGGACGGATTCGACGGAGGTGAGGGTGTCTTTCTCCCGGAGCGGTTCCTCGCTGTTGACCAGGCGCACCGCGAAGTCCGAGTAATAGGCCAGTTCCACTTGTGTTCCTTACTCCCGCCTGCTTAGGGTGACACTGTACTTGTAAGGGTCACTGACAGTGTGGCCCATTACCAGGGGAGTGTCGCGCATGGTGTCCTGGGAACAGTGGCAGGAGAGTTGGGACCGGCAGCAGGAGTGGTACCTCCCGGATCGCGAGGAACGGTTCCGGGTCATGCTCGACGGGGTCGAGGCCCTGGTCGGCACCGAACCGCGGGTCCTGGACCTCGCCTGCGGCACCGGCAGCATCAGCGCCCGGCTGCTGCGCCGCTTCCCCGGCGCCACCAGCACCGGCGTCGACCTCGACCCCGCGCTGCTGACCATCGCGCGCGGCACCTTCGAGGGCGACGACCGGATCACGTTCGTCACCGCCGACCTGCGGGACCCGTCCTGGACCGACGCGCTGCCGTACGAGACGTACGACGCCGTCCTCACCTCCACCGCCCTGCACTGGCTCGCCCCGGACGCGCTGCGCACCCTGTACGGCCAGCTCGCCGATCTGCTGCGGGCCGGCGGCCTGTTCGTCAACGCCGACCACATGCCCAACCCCGACGCGCCGCGCATCAACGCCGCCGTCCACGCCTTCACCGAGGCCCGGCAGGAGAAACTGCGCGCCGAGGGCGGCCGGGACTGGCCGCAGTGGTGGACCGAACTGGCCGCCGACCCGCAGCTGGCGGACGTGGTCGCCGAACGCTTCGCGATCTTCGGCAACCCCGCCGAGGCCTCCGGCGACCACGACGACGCGGGCGCCCACCCCATCGGCTGGCACATCGACACCCTGCGCGCGGTGGGCTTCGCCGAGGCCACCTGCGCCTGGGCCTCCCTCACGGACGCGGCGGTCCTGGCCCTGCGCTAGGAACCGACCGCGGCCCGCCCCCACCCCGGGGGCGGG
>NZ_JBHWJL010000475.1:0-2553 GCF_042731495.1 Streptomyces sp. NPDC059853 | reverse complement strand
GCACCGCATCCGACAACGCGGCCCGATCCACGAAGATCCGAAAGAGACGGCCTAGGTGTAGCTCTCCAGGTCCTTGATCACCGAGAACCCGAGGCCGTACGCGCTCATCCCGCGCCCGTACGCGCCGATGTGCACGCCGCCGTCCCGGGCGGCGGCGGCCAGCACCCACCCGTACTCCGACTCCCGGTAGTGGAAATCGGTCTGCACGCCGTCCACCGGCAGCTGGAGGATCGACCAGGCTCCGCCGTCCAGGTCGTTCGCCAGCTCCCAGGCGATCGCCGTCTGCTGGTCCAGCCAGTCCTGGCGCAGCGCTCGCTCCATCTGGGCCGGCCAGGTGCCGGCCAGCAGCCCCGCCCCGGCCAGCCAGGCCGCCGAGGTCACCGACGTGGCCTCCAGCACCCCGGTACCGTCCGGGCTGCGCCGCACCGGGCGGGACGCCACCGTCACCACCACCGTGAAGCGCTGCTCCTCCTGCCCCAGCTCGGTGAGCAGGGACGGCTCGTCGCCGTGGCCCGTGGAGCCGTGTTCGACGGTGCCATCGGTGGCAGTGCCCACCTGCATCAGCCAGCGCGGGCCGGTGAACGCCTCATCGAGCCCGTACCAGGGGAACCCGGCCAGCAGAAACCCGTCCACCGCCGCACGGCGCGCCCCGGGGACCGCCTGGGGCGCGTCCTGCTCCCCGGACCCGGACGGCCCCGGGTCGCCCATGGCGTCCTGCGGTTCTGCCCGACTCGTCGTCTCCATCTGCGCGACGCCTCCTCATTGCCCTCGTCCTGGGCACACCCCGGACATAGGGAGGATAGCCATCAGCGTCCTGGCAGGTGGGCAGGGTCGATGGACCGGTGGGCCCATATGACCTACAAGCGGGGTGAATCCACCCGGTCAGGTGGCGTCGGCGTCGAACGGCGGGGGCGCGTCGTCCCCCGCGGCGCCCGCGGGGGCGGAGCGCGCCGTGTCGCCGGGCTTGCCGAGGTCCACCGGGGTACCGCCGGTCTTGGCCAGCTCCACCTTGCCCGAGGCGGGGGTACGGCGCGGGGCCCGGCCGTTCACGGAGTCGGCGACCTCGGTCAGCTCCTTGCGGACGTCCAGACTGTCCCGCAGTTCCTGGAGGCCGTAGGAATCGTTCTTGTCCAGCAGGTGCTTCTGCGCGAACCGCTTGGGGTTCAGGTCCTCGAACTCGAAATCCTTGAATTCGGGGCCCAGCTCGGAACGGATGTCGTTCTTGGCGCTGTCGGAGAAATCCCGGAGCTTGCGGATCATCCGGGCGGCGTCCTGGATCATCTTCGGCAGCTTCTCCGGCCCGAAGACCAGGATCGCCAGCACGATGATCACCAGGAATTCCAGTGACCCGATATCAAAGAACACCTGGCCGCTCCCTCACGTGTCCGGACGAGGCCACGGTACCGGCCGCGCGGGCGGGGCGGGAGGCGCGGGGCGCCATCGGACGGTAAACAGAGGGCCACATCACACTCAGCCGCCCGCCGCCTCACCCAGCGTGACCGGAACCTCCTGTTCCTCGCCGTCCCGCTCCACGGTGAGCACGAGCGTGTCGCCGGGGCGGTGGCTGCGGATCTTGACGATCAGTTCGTCGCCGCTGCGGACCCGCTGGCCGTCGACCGCCGTGATGACGTCGCCCTCGCGGAGCCCGGCGAGGTCACCGGGGCCGCCCGGCTCGACGGCGTTGCCGCTGTCGTTGCCGGCCGCCGTGCCCACGCGGGCACCGCTGCCCCGGTAGCCGAGGTCGAGCGTCACCCCGATGACGGGGTGGGTGGCGCGTCCGGTGTTGATGAGCTGCTCGGCGATGTCCTTGCCCTGGTTGATCGGTATGGCGAACCCGAGGCCGACGCTGCCCGCCTGGCCTCCCTCGAACCCGCCGGACTCGGGCGCCCGGATCGCGCTGTTGATCCCGATCACCCGGCCGTCGAGGTCCACCAGCGGTCCGCCGGAGTTCCCCGGGTTGATGGGGGCGTCGGTCTGGAGGGCGTTCACGTAGGAGATGTCCGAGCCGTCCGACTCCTCGCCACCGGCGGTGATCGGCCGGTTGACGGCGCTGATGATGCCGGAGGTGACGGTGCCCGCCAGGTCGAAGGGCGCGCCGATCGCGACGACGGGGTCGCCGACCCGGACGCTGTCGGAATCGCCGAGCGGCAGCGGGGTGAGCCCGGAGACGCCGGTGACCTTGACGACGGCCAGGTCGTAGCCGGCGTCCTGGCCGACGATCTCGGCGGCGGCGGTGTCGCCGCTGTTGAAGGTGACCTGTATCGCGCCGTTGCTGCCGACCGCGGGCCGGATCACATGGGCGTTGGTGAGGATGTGGCCCCGGTCGTCGATGACGAACCCGGTCCCGGTCCCGGCCGAGCCGCCGCCCCGCACATGCAGGGTGACCACGCCGGGGAGAGCGGCCTCTGCGATCCCGGCGATGCTGCCCGGCTCGGCCGACGCCCGCTCGGAACCGGCGGCCTGCGGCAGCCGTACCTCGCTGAACTGTCCCTCGCGCTCCAGATGGACCCCGACCCCGCCGCCGATGAGCCCGGCCGCGAGCGCGATGGCGAC
>NZ_JBHWJL010000474.1:0-2559 GCF_042731495.1 Streptomyces sp. NPDC059853 | reverse complement strand
CACTCCCAAACCCGTCGGCTGCGACAGTTGTGTATAAGACACTGGGGGGGCGCCCCGCCCCCGCGCAGCGCGCGGGGGGGGGGGGCGCCGGTGCGTCCGGCGGCTGTTCCGCTCCCGTACCGCGCCCGGCGCGAGCGGGTGGCCTAGGCTCGATACCATGGCCGTCCGATCGCTACGGCCGGACTCAAGGAGTGCCCTTGCCCGACGAGGCCCAGCCGCTCACCTCCGCGCAGCGCAAGAATGCCGCGCCGTCCCCGGCCACCACCCGGCGTGACGGTCAGGACAGCCACGCCCCGGCACCGCCGGCCGCCGTCTCCGGGGTCTCGGGCCGTTCCGGCTCCTCCAACCGGGTACGGGCCCGGCTCGCGCGGCTCGGCGTCCAGCGCTCCAGCCCGTACAACCCGGTCCTGGAGCCGCTGCTGCGGGTGGTCCGCGCCAACGACCCCAAGGCGGACACCGCCGTGCTGCGCCGGATCGAGCGCGCCTACCAGGTCGCCGAGCGCTGGCACCGCGGCCAGAAGCGCAAGAGCGGTGACCCGTACATCACCCACCCGCTGGCGGTGACCACCATCCTGGCCGAGTTGGGCATGGACCCGGCCACTCTGATGGCGGGACTGCTGCACGACACGGTGGAGGACACCGAGTACGGCCTGGACACCCTGCGCCGCGACTTCGGTGACCAGGTGGCGCTGCTGGTCGACGGGGTCACCAAGCTGGACAAGGTCAAGTTCGGCGAGGCCGCGCAGGCCGAGACCGTGCGCAAGATGGTGGTGGCCATGGCCAAGGACCCGCGGGTCCTGGTCATCAAGCTCGCCGACCGGCTGCACAACATGCGCACCATGCGGTTCCTCAAGCGGGAGAAGCAGGAGCAGAAGGCCCGCGAGACGCTGGAGATCTACGCGCCGCTGGCGCACCGGCTGGGCATGAACACCATCAAGTGGGAGCTGGAGGACCTGGCCTTCGCCATCCTCTACCCCAAGATGTACGACGAGATCGTGCGGCTGGTCGCCGAGCGCGCGCCCAAGCGGGACGAGTACCTGGCCACCGTCATCGACGAGGTGCTGGCCGATCTGCGCGGGGCCCGGATCAAGGCCACCGTCACCGGACGGCCCAAGCACTACTACAGCGTCTACCAGAAGATGATCGTGCGGGGCCGGGACTTCGCCGAGATCTACGACCTGGTGGGCATCCGGGTCCTGGTGGACACCGTCCGCGACTGCTACGCGGCGCTCGGTACGGTCCACGCCCGCTGGAACCCGGTTCCCGGGCGGTTCAAGGACTACATCGCCATGCCCAAGTTCAATATGTACCAGTCGCTGCACACCACGGTGATAGGTCCCGGCGGCAAGCCCGTCGAACTCCAGATCCGCACCTTCGACATGCACCGGCGCGCCGAGTACGGCATCGCCGCGCACTGGAAGTACAAGCAGCAGGCCCAGGCCGGCGCCTCCAAGATCCGCTCCGACGCCCCGAAGAAGGGCGACAAGGGCGAGGGCGTCAACGACATGGCCTGGCTGCGGCAGCTGCTCGACTGGCAGAAGGAGACCGAGGACCCCGGGGAGTTCCTGGAGTCGCTGCGCTTCGACCTCTCCCGGCACGAGGTCTTCGTCTTCACCCCCAAGGGCGATGTCATCGCCCTGCCGGCCGGCTCCACCTCGGTGGACTTCGCCTACGCGGTGCACACCGAGGTCGGCCACCGCACCATAGGGGCCAAGGTCAACGGCCGGCTGGTGCCGCTGGAGTCCACCCTGGACAACGGCGACACCGTGGAGATCTTCACCTCCAAGGCCGAGGGCGCGGGACCCTCCCGGGACTGGCTGGGCTTCGTCAAGTCGCCCCGGGCCCGCAACAAGATCCGCGGCTGGTTCTCCAAGGAACGCCGGGACGAGGCGATCGAGCAGGGCAAGGACCTGCTCACCCGCGCGGTGCGCAAGCAGAATCTGCCGATCCAGCACGTGCTCACCGGCGACTCCCTGGTCACCCTCGCCCACGAGATGCGCTACCCGGACATCTCCTCGCTCTACGCGGCGATCGGGGAGGGCCATGTCTCCGCGCCCAGCGTGGTGCAGAAGCTGGTGCAGGCGGTCGGCGGCGAGGAGGCCGCCAGCGAGGACATCGCCGAGACCGCGCCGCCGATGCCCACCCGCAGCCGGCGCCGCTCCAGCGCCGACCCCGGCGTGGTGGTCAAGGGCGCCGACGACGTCTGGGTCAAGCTGGCCCGCTGCTGCACCCCGGTGCCGGGCGACCCGATCATCGGCTTCGTCACCCGGGGCAACGGTGTCTCGGTGCACCGCACCGACTGCGTCAACGTGGACGCGCTCTCCCGCGAGCCGGAGCGGATGCTGGCCGTGGAGTGGGCTCCCACCCAGTCCTCGGTGTTCCTGGTGGCCATCCAGGTGGAGGCGCTGGACCGCTCCCGGCTGCTGTCGGACGTCACCCGGGTGCTCTCCGACCAGCACGTCAACATCCTGTCCGCCGCCGTCCAGACCTCCCGCGACCGGGTGGCCACCTCCCGGTTCACCTTCGAGATGGGCGACCCCAAGCACCTGGGGCACTGTC
>NZ_JBHWJL010000473.1:0-2560 GCF_042731495.1 Streptomyces sp. NPDC059853 | reverse complement strand
GGGCTCCTCGGAGACCACCTCCACCATCTCGATCTCCGGCCTGGAGGCGTACGACTCCGAGATCACCGGACAGCACGCGGTGATGCCCGCGCTCTCCCCGGAGGCCCAGGCCGCGGTGGACGCGCTGCCGCCCGGCTCCGCGCTGCTGGTGGTGCGCCGCGGCCCGAACTCGGGCAGCCGGTTCCTGCTGGACGGTGACCTCACCACGGCGGGACGGCACCCGCAGAGCGACATCTTCCTCGACGACGTGACGGTCTCCCGCCGCCACGTGGAGTTCCGGCGCCGTCCCGAGGGCGGCTTCTCGGTCTTCGACGTGGGCAGCCTCAACGGCACCTATGTCAACCGGGAGCCCATCGACTCGGCGGTGCTCGCACACGGTGACGAGGTGCAGATCGGGAAATACCGTCTGGTGTTCTTCACCGGTCAGTACGGTGGGTGACGTCTCACGGAGAGTGTCCGGCGCCGCGCCGTGGTGCCCGACTATCCAAATGCCCCGGTCACGACCTAGGGTTGCTGTGTGAACCAGCTCGACGTCGTGGGTGTCAGGGTGGAATTGCCCAACAATCAGCCCATCGTTCTCCTCCGTGAAGTGGAGGGCGATCGCTACCTCCCCATCTGGATCGGCCCCGGGGAGGCCACCGCGATCGCCTTCGCTCAGCAGGGGCTGGCCCCTGCCCGGCCGCTGACGCACGACCTGCTGAAAAACGTCCTGGAAGCGATCGGACAGGAACTCACCGCCGTGCGGATCACCGATCTGCGCGACGGTGTTTTCTACGCCGAGCTGGTGTTCGCCAGCGGCGTCGAAGTGAGCGCCAGGCCCTCCGACGCCATAGCGCTCGCGCTGCGCGTCGGCACCCCCATCTACAGCAGCGACGGGGTGCTCGACGACGCGGGGATCATCATCCCCGACGAGCAGGAGGACGAGGTGGAGCGGTTCCGGGAATTCCTGGACCAGATCTCTCCCGAGGACTTCGGCTCCGGCAACCAGTAGCCGGGCGTGGCGATCGTTGACGCGCTGAGTGTGCATGCTTAGCGTCTGTGGGGCATGTCTTGGGAGGAGCGCCGTGCGCGTGCTCATCGTCACACCCGGTGAGCGACGAGGGCACGGTCGGGGCGTGCGGAACGGAGGCCGGGCGTGACAGGTAACGGCGAGGGTACGGCGGCGGGCGGGATCTCCCCGTTGCCGGGCGCGCCGCCGCGGCACCCCCTGCGGGCCCCGGACGCCCTCCAGGACCACGGCGGCGGCCCCACGGCGCACGAACACCTCGGCTACCGGGGCCCGAGCGCCTGCACCGCCGCCGGGATCACCTACCGGCAGCTCGACTACTGGGCGCGCACCCAGCTGGTGCAGCCCAGCATCCGCCCGGCGCACGGCTCGGGCACCCAGCGGCTGTACAGCTTCCAGGACATCCTGGTGCTCAAGATCGTCAAGCGGCTGCTGGACGCCGGGGTCTCCCTCCAGAGCATCCGCACCGCGGTGCGCGCCCTGCGCTCGGCCGATCTCACCGAACTGGCCGGGCTCACCCTGATGAGTGACGGCGCCACCGTCTACCGCTGCGAGTCCCCGGAGGAGCTGGCCGAGCTGCTGCGCGGCGGCCGTGGCGTCTTCGGCATCGCGGTGGGCGCGGTGTGGGGCGATGTGGAGGCGGCGCTGTCCCGGCTCCAGGCGGAGCGGGTGGACACCGGGGAAGTGGTCAGCGGTGGTCATCCCTCCGACGAGCTGGCCCGCCGCAGACAGCGCGGAGCGCGCTGACGGGAGCGTTCCCACGGATTGTCGGTGCCGTGCGGCACCATCGGGAGGGTGAGAGGCCAGCCGACGATCCTGCACCTCGACATGGACGCCTTCTACGCCTCCGTCGAGCAGGCCGCCAAGCCGTCCCTGCGGGGCAAGCCGGTGATCGTCGGCGGGCTCGGACCGCGCGGGGTGGTGGCCACCGCCTCCTACGAGGCCCGGCGGTTCGGGGTGCACTCGGCGATGCCGATGGGCCAGGCCAGACGGCGCTGCCCGAACGCCGCCTACCTGTATCCGCGCTTCGATGTCTACCGGTCGGTCAGCGACACCGTCATGGCGCTGCTGCGCGCCCTGTCCCCGCTGGTGGAGCCGCTCAGCCTGGACGAGGCGTTCGTCGACCTGGCGGCCGGCGACAGCGCGCACACCGCCGCCGAGGCCGCGGCCGTGGGGCGCGAGCTGCGCGCCCGGATCGTGGCGGCCACCACCGTCACCGGCTCGGTCGGGCTGGCCGGCTCCAAGATGCTCGCCAAGATCGCCTCCGAGCGGGCCAAGCCGGACGGCCTCCAGCTGATCGAGCCCGGCACCGAACGGGACCTGCTGGACCCGCTGCCGGTGCGCACCCTGCCCGGCGTCGGCCCGGCCACCGACGGGGTGCTGCGCCGGGCCGGCATCGCCACCGTGGGGGACGCGGCCCGCGCGGGGGAGACGGAGCTGGTGCGGCTGCTGGGCAGCGCGCACGGCACCGGGGTGCACGCCATGGCGCTGGGGATCGACGACCGCCCGGTGGTCGCCGAGCGGGACGCCAAGTCGGTGTCCGTGGAGGACACC
>NZ_JBHWJL010000472.1:0-2560 GCF_042731495.1 Streptomyces sp. NPDC059853 | reverse complement strand
TGGTGTCCAGGTCGGTGTGGTACTCCCGGCTCCAGGTGCCGTCGGCCGGCAGCTCCACGTCCTCCAGACAGAACGGCGGCAGCTCGGGCGCGCCCTGCCGGATCTCCTGCGCGAACCAGTCGGAACTCCGGTGCGGCGGCAGGTCGCCCGGCTCCAGGAACGCCGGCGCCTGGCCGGCCGCGGTCGCGGTGCCCGCCGACGACAGCGCGAGCGCCGTCAGCCCGGCGAGCGCGCCGGCGGCCACGGCGGTACGGGTGCGGGTGAGTCGCATGGGTATGCCCCCCTCGATGTGGTGTGAACGCTCCGACTGTCCGCCGCGCCCCGCCGACCCGGCAACGCTTCGGGCACCTTCCGGGACGGCGGAACCGTTCCACCCCGCTTGACGTGGGACGATGCAGGGACCTGGAACGGTGGAACGGGACGGCGCGAGGGGGCGGCCATGGCGGAGGACGACGCACCGGCACGGGAGTTCGCCGAGGAGCTGCGGGCACTCAAGGAACGCTCGGGGCTGAGCTTCGGCACCCTCTCCAAGCGGTTGCACCTGAGCACCTCGACCCTGCACCGCTACTGCTCCGGGGCAGCGCTGCCGCAGGAGTACCCGCCGGCCGACCGGCTGGCGCGGGCGTGCGGGGCGAGCGAGGAGGAACGGCGGCGGCTGCACCGGCTGTGGCTGCTGGCCGACGCGCGACGGGCGGGCACGGCGGCGGAGCGCGCGCCCGGCGCCGCGGCCGCCACCCCGCCGGAACCCGGTCCGGCCGCCGACCCCGAGCCCGCCCCCGTCCCGCCCGTCCGCCGGTCCTTCCCGTGGCGGCTGACGGTCGGTCTGGCCGCGCTGCTGCTCGCCGCCGTCCTGACCGTGGACGCGGCGGGCCGGGCGGAAGCGGACTCCCCGGCACCCCTCACCTGGACCGTCCGCTCCCACGTATGGGCCTTCGGCTGCGGCCACACCTACCTCGTCGACGCCCCGCCCACCGACGTACCCGCACCCCCGGTGGCCCAGGACGCGCAACAGTGGTCGGCCGAGCGGGGCGGGGTTCACGGGGACGCCACGATCGTCGAGGTCACCCTCACCCCGGAGCCGGGCGCGCCCGTCGTGGTCGAGGCCGCCCACATCCGGGTGGCCGAGCGCCGCGAGCCGCTGCCCTGGCCCGCCTACCGGATGGACAACGGCTGCGGCGGCTCGCTCACCCCGGCCGCCTTCACCGCCGACCTGGACACCGACCGGCCCCTCGCCCACCCGGTCCCCGGCACCGACGCGGCCACCGGCGAGGACTTCCCGGCCCCGCGGCTGCCGTTCGCCCTCGACGCCGCGGAACCGCTGCTGCTGCGCTTCGAGGTGAGGGCCGCCACCGGGGACGTGGACTGGTCCGTCGACCTCGACTGGAGCAGCGGTGACCGCACCGGCACTCTCCGGGTGGACGACGCGGGCCGGCCCTTCCGCACCAGCGGGACCACCGGGCCGGTGTACGTCCACGACGTCCCGTCGGGGGAGTGGGTGCCGCAGTAGCGGGCCGGGCGCGGCTTGCCCCGGCCCGGCCGCACCGGGGCACGGCCCCGGCACGCCGGTGAGGCAGGATCGGGGCATGAGCAATCTCGATCAGCGCCCTGCCCCCACCCCCTGCGGCGCGGCACCCCGCACCGGCCCGGTGCACGAACTCCAGCCGGGCCGCGAGGTGCCGCTCGGGGAGAGCACGGTCGTACGCCGCCTGCTGCCCAACCTCGGCCGCCGCATGGTGGGCGCCTGGGTGTTCGTGGATCACTACGGCCCCGACGACATCGCGGACGAGCCGGGCATGCAGGTGCCCCCGCACCCGCACATCGGGCTCCAGACCGTCAGCTGGCTGCACGCCGGTGAGGTGCTGCACCGCGACAGCCTCGGCAGCCTCCAGACCGTCCGCCCCCGCGAACTGGGCCTGATGACCGCCGGCCGGGCCATCTCGCACTCCGAGGAGTCCCCGAGCCCGCACCGCAACGCCCCCATCCTGCACGGCGCCCAGCTGTGGGTGGCGCTCCCGGACGCGCACCGGCACACCGCACCGGCCTTCGAACACCACGCCACCCTGCCGGTGCTGCACGGCGGCGGCGGACTGACCGCCACCGTCATCCTCGGCGAACTCGACGGCGCGGCCTCGCCCGGCACCACCTTCAGCCCCCTGGTCGGCGCCGACCTCGCCCTGGCGGCCGGCACCGACACCCGGCTGCCGCTGACCGAGGACTTCGAGTACGCGGTGCTGTCCATGTCCGGCTCCCCGGTGATCGACGGCGTACCGCTGCCGCCCGGCGCCCTGCTCTACCTCGGCGAGGGCCGCCGCGAACTCCCGCTGCGCTCCGACCACGACGCCGCCGTGATGCTCCTGGGCGGCGTTCCGTTCGAGGAGGAGATCGTGATGTGGTGGAACTTCGTGGGCCGCACCGGCGAGGAGATCGCCCAGGCCCGCGCCGACTGGGCACGGGGCACCCGCTTCGGCGAGGTCAAGGGCTACGCCGGCGACCCCCTGTCCGCCCCCGCCCGCCCCCCGCCGCTGTCTAGTAAACAACAGACACAGCCCACGACTAAAGC
>NZ_JBHWJL010000471.1:0-2562 GCF_042731495.1 Streptomyces sp. NPDC059853 | reverse complement strand
GGGACGGTCGAGGGGGCGGGGGGCCGGCGGGGCCTCGGTTGCGGGGTGGGGCTTTCACCAACCCCGTCGGGGGGCGGGGCCACGGTGGTGCCCACGCCGCGGCGGCGCTGGAGACGGCCCTCCAGCTCCAGTTGTTCCAGGGCCTGGCGCAGGGTGGCCCGGGCCACGCCGTAACGGGCGGCCAGCGCACGTTCGTTGGGCAGCACCTCGCCCACCGAGAACTCGGTGTCCAGCGCCTCGGTGAGCAGGGTGCGCAGGTGCCAGTACTTGGGCTCCGGCTCCTGCCGCCAGTCCCTGGTGTCCACTGTCGCCTCCCCGAACCGCGCGATTATGAAAGGTTGTTGCGTATATGCCCGGACCCTAGGCCGGAGCGCCGACTTGGTCAAGACCAATAGGTCAAGCGCGGTACCGAGGTACCTCGTTACAGTCGGGGTATGAAACAGCACGTCACCGTCGTCACCGGAGGCGGCCGGGGCATCGGCGCCGCCGTCGCCGTCCGCCTCGCCCGGGCCGGGCACCACGTCGTCATCGGCTACGCACACGACACCGAGGCGGCCGAGTCCACCGCGGCCCGGGTGGAGGAGGCCGGCGCCCGCGCCCACACCGTCCGTCTCGACACCGCCGATCCCGCGCAGGTCGACCGGCTCTTCGACTCCGCCGCCGCGGCCTTCGGCCCGGTCACCGGGGTGGTGTGCAACGCCGGGATCACCGGTCCGCTCGGCCGCTTCACCGAGACCGACCCCGAGGTGATGCGCCGGGTCGTGGAGGTCAATGTGCTGGGCACCCTGTGGTGCGCCCGGCGCGCGGCCCGCGACATGTCCACCCGCCACGGGGGCGCGGGCGGCGCCGTCGTCACCATCTCCTCGGGCGCCGCCACCCTCGGCAGCCCCGGCGAGTACGTGCACTACGCGGCGACCAAGGCCGCCGTGGACACCCTGGCGGTGGGCCTGGCCAAGGAACTGGCCCCGGACGGGGTACGGGTCAACTCCGTGCAGCCCGGCATGATCGTCACCGGTATGCACGCCGCCATGGGCGACCCCCAGCGCCCCTGGCGCAAGGCCGACCGGGTCCCGATGGGCCGCCCCGGGGAGCCCGAGGAGGTGGCGGGCGCCGTCGCCTGGCTGCTGTCGGACGAGGCCTCCTACACCACCGGCGCGGTCCTGCGGGTCTCCGGCGGCCTGTGACCGCCCGCCGGGACGGTGGCCGGAGCCGGTGGTTCAGTCCCCGGCCACCCCGGCCACCCCGGCCAGATGCCGCAGCTTGTCCGGGTTCGCCTGGAGATAGACGCGCTGCACCAGACCGTCCGCGACCTCCAGTTGGAACACCGAGTGCGGTACTCCCCCGCTGGTGATCAGCAGCGCCGGACCGCCGTTCAGCTCCACCGGCCGGATCGCGAACTCCGCCGGCGGATGCCCGGCGATCCCGGTGAAGAACCGGCCGGCCTTGCGCGCGTCCGCGATGACCCGCAGCGGCGCCTTGCCCCGGCCGCCACCGTCCCCGACCACCTGCACACCGGTGGCCAGCAGCGCCAGCAGCCCGTCCAGATCGCCCTGGGTGGCCGCCGCGAGGAAACGTTCCGTCAGATCCCGCCGCTGCACCGGATCCACCGCGAACCGGGGCCGCCGCTCCGCGACATGATGCCGCGCCCGCCCCGCCAGCTGCCGTACCGCCGCCTCGCCGCGCCCCAGCACCTCGGCGATCTCCCGGTACGGGAACCCGAACGCCTCCCGCAGCACGAACACCGCGCGCTCCAGCGGACTGAGCGACTCCAGCACCACCAGCACCGCGAGCGACACCGACTCCGCGCGCAGCGCGGGCCCCGCCGCGTCCCCCGCCTCGGCGGCACCGGGCGCCCCGGCCGGGACCGTGGCGTACGCCGTGGGCAGCGGCTCCGGCAGCCAGTTGCCCGGATAGGTCTCGCGCGCCTCGCGCAGCCGGTGCAGCCTCTCCACCGCCAGCCGGGTGGTGATCCGGACCAGATAGGCCCGCGGGTGCCGCACCTCCTCGCCCCGGGCGCCCGACCAGCGCAGCCAGGTCTCCTGCACGATGTCCTCGGCGTCGGCCACGGCGCCCAGCATGCGGTAGGCCACGCCGAACAGCAGACCGCGGTGCTCCTCGAAGATCTCCAGCGCGTCCTCGTCCACGCCGGCCAGCATCCCATCCCGGGACGCGGGAAACGCGCCCGCACCGGGTTACGCTCGGAGCATGGCATGGGGGCCCGGCCGAGCGAAGGCCGCAATTACCACCGAAGCATCCTTAACCCCGCGGTCACAGGACGTTCGTGGCCGGGCAACACCGGGGAGGGACAGTGGTCCCATGGCTGACTCCTCACTTCAGCGCACCATCGTCCGGTCGGTGGACCCGGTGGGGCCCGGCGACCTCGCCGCCGCGCTGGAGCTGCACGCCCGCTGCTCGACCGCGACCCTGCGCGAGCGCTACCACGGCCTGACCGACCGGGCGGAGGCCGACCGGCTGCTGCCGCATCTGCTCAGCCACCGGTTCGGACACAGCGTGGCCGCCCGCGACCGCGACGGCGCGCTGGCCGGACTCGGCCAGCTGCTG
>NZ_JBHWJL010000470.1:0-2588 GCF_042731495.1 Streptomyces sp. NPDC059853 | reverse complement strand
GAACGGATGCTTCCTTTGGTTCCCTCTCGGGCCCCTCCGGGCTTTCCCTTCGTGTCCACTACTCTAGCCGACTTTCCGGCCGGCTCCTAATCGGGCCCTTTTCGCTTTCTTCGGCGACTCGCACGGAGCGCGCCAAAGAAACCGGAACGGGAGAGTTCCGATCAGATGGAGTGGGTGTCGCCTCCGAGGCTTCCCCGGTCGGTCTCTCGACCGCTTCCCTGGGGTTGCCGCCTCCAGCGACTCGATCTACATTACGACCCCGTGACGCCGGCGTCAAGTCCCCGCGTCCGCCGTCTCGGCTGGTGCGGCCGGTAGGGGCTCACCGTGGGGTCACCGGTGATCCAGAAGCGCCAGGGGTGGACCCCGCCGTCGCCGGCCACGCCCGTCCTGGGGCCGGTGGCGATCCGCTCCGGCGCCACCGGGGTGCCGGCCAGCACCCGCAGCGCGAACTCCTCGCCGTCGGCGCAGACATCCGTCCCGTCCAGCGCCCGGTCCACCTCCAGGGCCGTGGCCAGCCGGGCCGGGCCCTTGGCCAGCTCGTGGTCCCGGCCGCGGGCCGCCGCCCGGCGCGGGCGGGCCAGCTCCGCGCCGCTCAGGACCTCCCCGGCCCGCAGCAGCACCCCGCTCGCCCGGCCCTCCGGACCGCAGACCAGATTCAGGCAGTGCCACATTCCGTAGGTGAAGTAGACGTACGCGTGGCCCGGCGGGCCGAACATCGTGGCGTTCCGTGCCGTCCGCCCCCGGAACGCGTGCGAACCGGGGTCGATCTCCCCGGCGTACGCCTCGACCTCCGTCAGCCGCAGCGTGATCGTGCCCTCGGCCGAGCGCCGCACCAGGGTGCGGCCCAGCAGATCGGGGGCGACCTCCAGGACCGGGCGGTCGAAGAAGGCGCGGGGCAGGGGTTCAGTCGTCGCGGTGGTGCTGCTGCTCATCGTCATCCCCGTGTCACGGTCAGCGGGACGCCCCGTTCCCTCCAGTAGGTCTCGGCGTCCGTGAAGATCTCCCCCAGAGTCCGCGCCAGCTCCGGCGCCCGCCGGCGCAGCTCCCCCCAGCCGGTCACCTCGACCGTCCAGCCGTCCGCCCCTGGCTCACCCCACCATGACAGATCGCGCAGACAGTCATCCAGGGCGTCCCAGTTGTGGCCGAAGTGGGCGGGGAAACCCAGCTGCTCGGCGCAGCTCCGCAGCAGCCCGGCCTTGTCGCGCACCCCGCCGAGGTCGAGGCGGTGCGGTGCTGGTCCGGTCATGGGATTACCTCCGGTCACGCTGGCTAGGGTGATCAGCACCACTATCGCCCGACGAGGAGAGGCCCATGACGTCCCAGTCGCCCCGCCGTCCGCTCCCCCACGACTTCCATCCGCCGGTGGCGTCCTTCACCGTCACCAGTGATGACCTCGCGCCCGGTGCCCGGCTGGGCGAGGCGCAGGTGTACGCGGCCGGGAACACCTCGCCGCAGCTGCGCTGGGAGGGGTTCCCCGAGGGCACCAGGAGCTTCGCGGTCACCTGTTTCGACCCGGACGCGCCGACCGGCAGCGGGTTCTGGCACTGGTCGCTGTTCGACATCCCGGCGTCGGTCACCGAGTTGCCGGCCGGTGCGGGCAGCGGTGCGATGGCCGGGCTGCCGGAGGGCGCCGTGCAGGTGCGCAACGACTACGGCACCCGTGACTTCGGCGGCGCCGCGCCGCCGGCCGGGGACGGACCGCACCGCTATGTGTTCACGGTGTACGCGGTGGACCGCGAGAAGCTGGGCCCGGACGCGGACGCCACCCCGGCGCAGGTCGGGTTCATGCTGCGGTTCCACGCCATCGGGCGGGCCCAGCTGGTCGGTGAGTACGAGGTGCCGGCACAGAGCTGACCGTGCGGTGATCCCCCGGTGCCGGATGATCCGCGCCCGATCCCGCACCGGGGGTTTAGCCGTCATCTCCCGTTTGTGTTACCTCCCTGGAAATTGCATTGTGGGGCTCACCGGCCCCCGGCACAGTGGTGCCATCCCGCCAGGGGGCGGGCAGCTCAGGGGAGGTGGGCGGGATGCGGCAGACGCTGGTGCTCAACGCGACCTACGAGCCACTGTCGACCGTGTCGCTGCGGCGGGCGGTGGTGCTGGTCATCCAGCACAAGGCGGTGGTGGAGCAGGCGCATCCGGGGCTGCGGGTGCGGGCGGCGGCGGTGGATCTGCCGGTGCCGCTGGTGATCAGACTGCGGCGGTTCGTGAAGGTGCCCTTCCGACAACGGGCCCCGTGGTCACGGCGCGGGGTGCTGGTACGGGACCGGCACCGGTGCGCGTACTGCGGTCGCCGGGCGACCACGATCGATCATGTGCTGCCGCGTTCGCAGGGTGGCGGGGACACCTGGCTGAACACGGTGGCGGCGTGCGCGGAGGACAACCACCGCAAGGCGAACCGGACGCCCGCGCAGGCGGGGATGGCGCTGCTGGTGCAGCCCTTCGAGCCGACGCCGGCGGACGCCCTGCTGCTGGCACTGGGGCTGCGGGAGGACGAGATGCAGGCGGTGGGGGCCGCGCCGGCCGGCTGGGGGGCGGTGCCGGTGCCGGAGTCCGCCTGAGCGGGCCGCACACCCCCGGGACGCAAG
>NZ_JBHWJL010000469.1:0-2620 GCF_042731495.1 Streptomyces sp. NPDC059853 | reverse complement strand
GGTCCTGTCTGACACACCCCGCCCGGCCCGCGTCGCTCCCCCAGCCTGGCGGCTGGACGCCGGCTTCCGCTTCCGCCACCCGCACTGGCCGGCGGCGGCCCGCGACCTGGTCCGCCGGGTCAGGGCGGACCGTACGCCCTGACCGGCGGCGCGGCCTCGTGGCCCCGTCGGCAGCCGTACGGCAGAGGGCTTGCCCGCACCCGGCCGGCGATGTTCCCGCGCCTCGGGGTCACCCCTCGTTCCCGGGGCGCACGGTGCCCAGCACCCGGGTGACCGCGATCTCGATCACCACCCGCTCCGGGTTCGGTCGTGGCTGCCGGTAGCGCAGCGCGTACCGGCGCTCGGCGTCGGCGATCCTCTCCGGATCGGTACTGACCGTGGCGGTACCCTCCAGGGTCGACCACCGGCGTCCCTCCACCTGGCACACGGACACCCGCGCGCCCGGACGCGCCGCGAGGTTGCGGGCCTTGTAGCTGGAACCGGAGGAGATCACCCGGGCCACCCGCTGCTCCGGGTCGTAGGTCACCCCCACCGGAACCTGGTGGATGCTGCCGTCCGGATGCGGCGAGGCCAGCATGCACAGGCGGCGCTCGCTCCAGAACTCCACAAAGGGGTCAGCGGGCACACTCTTGTCGCTCACAGGGGCTCCACTCCCGGGGCGGCGTCCCGGCCACACGCACCCCGCCCGGCCGGCTTCCCCGCGCGATGTGCGGGAGACCCGGCAGTTGACCAGTCTTATCGTAGCGGCACAGCGGCGGAGTCACCCGGCTGGCCGACCGCGTGATCGAGGCGGGACTGGTCGAGCGACAGCCGTGCCCGACGGACCGGCGCGTCTCCTCCATCACGCTCACCCCGGCAGGACGGGACACGATCGGGCACGCCACCGTCGCGGCCTCCGGGGAGCTGCGTGCGGCATTCTCCGGCGTGACCACAGAGGAACCGCGCGCCCCGGACGACATCCTGGACCGCCTGCGGAACGAGCGGCACCGGTGAAGGCCGTTGCCTCCTTCCGGCGTGTCGTGCGCACTCGCCACCCCTGCCCCGTGAGCCATGCGGCCGGGCCGGCACAGCACCCGCCGCCGGAGGCGCGACACGAGTGCGGGGCGAGCGTGGATCAGTGGCGCCCCTTGGCATCACTGGTTAATTAATATTTAATCTGTTGCGTCGTCGCCGCCGGCCCCAGGAGTCCGCCCGTGCAGCCCGCATCACCACCCCCCACCCCCCGTCTGGCGGGCCGCTGCGCGCTCGTCACCGGCGCCGCCTCCGGCATCGGCGCCGCCACCGCCCGCCGGCTCGCCGCCGAGGGAGCCGGCGTCCTCGTCGCCGACATCGACGAGGAGTCGGGTGCCGACGTCGTCACCGCCATCCGGGAAGCCGGCGGCCGCGCGCGGTTCCAGCACTGCGACGTCTCCGACGAGGCTTCCTGGGCCGCGGCGGTGCGCGCCGCCGCATCGGCCTTCGGGCCGGTGCACGCCCTGGTGAGCAACGCCTACACCGTCCGCGTCGCCCCGGCCCACCGGACCAGCGCCGAGGAATGGAACCGGCAGCTCGCCGTGAGCCTCACCGGATCGTTCCTCGGCGCCCGCGCCTGCCTCGACGACCTCGTCGCGACGAACGGCAGCATGGTCCTGGTCTCCTCCGTGCACGCCCTGGTGGGCCTGCCGGGACGACCCGCCTACGCGGCGGCCAAGGCCGGACTCACCGGACTGACGCGGCAGCTGGCGGTCGAGTACGGCGGCCGGGTCCGGGTGAACAGCGTGTTGCCGGGCCCGGTCCTCACCCGGGCCTGGGACGGCATCCCCGAGGACGACCGGCGGGCGGCGGCCCGGGAGACAGCCGCCGGGCGGCTCGGCGCGCCCGAGGAGGTCGCCGCGGCCATCGCCTTCCTGCTCAGTGACGACGCCTCCTTCGTCACCGGCGCCTCGCTCGTGGTGGACGGCGGCTGGAGCGTGCTGAAGAACTCCGCGTGAACCACGGCCGAGCGCAGCCGGCCCGATCCCTCCCCACCTGCCCTGGAGTCACCTTGAAGATCACTCGCGTCGAGACCTTCGCCGTACCGCCCCGCTGGCTGTTCTGCCGCGTGGAGACCGACGAGGGCGTGGTGGGCTGGGGCGAACCCGTGGTGGAGGGCCGGGCCGCCACGGTGCGCACGGCCGTCCACGAACTCGCCGAGCACCTGATCGGCCGGGACCCCCTGCGGATAGAGGACCACTGGCAGGTGATGACGAAGGGCTCCTTCTACCGGGGCGGGCCGGTGCTCTCCAGCGCCGTCGCCGGCCTCGACCAGGCGCTGTGGGACATCGCGGGCAAGGTGCTGGGGGCGCCGGTCCACGTGCTGCTCGGCGGCCCGGTACGGGAACGCGTCCGCGCCTACAGCTGGGTCGGCGGTGACGAGCCCGCCGACATCGCCGACGCCGTCACGGCGCAGGTCGAAGCGGGCTTCACCGCCGTCAAGATGAACGCCTGCGGACGGATGAACCGGATCGCCACCGCCGCGGACGTCGCCGCCGTCGTCGAGCGGGCCACCGCCGCCCGCGAGGCGCTGGGCCCCGGGCGCGACTTCGCCCTCGACTTCCACGGCCGGTTCAGCGCCGCCAACGCCCGCCGGGTCCTCCCCCAC
>NZ_JBHWJL010000468.1:2406-2622 GCF_042731495.1 Streptomyces sp. NPDC059853 | reverse complement strand
CGGGTGGGTTGCTCGCGGGCGCGGCGGGTGCCGGGGTGGCGCAGGCCAGGCCCGGGCAGCCGGGGCCCAGCGGCGTGCAGTTGGAGGAGCTGGACCGCGGCCTGGTGGCCGTCGCCACCGACGAGGGGGTGTTCCTCAGCTGGCGGCTGCTCGGGCACGAGGTCACCGGCGCCGGTGAGCACGGGATGACCGGTGCGGACTTCCGGGTGTACCGGG
>NZ_JBHWJL010000468.1:0-2396 GCF_042731495.1 Streptomyces sp. NPDC059853 | reverse complement strand
CCGGGACGGGCAGCCGCTCGGGACGGTCACCGACAGCACCAACTACCTGGACGCCGACGGCTCCGACGGCGCCGCCTACCAGGTCGCGGCGCTGGTGGACGGGGTGGAGGTGGACCGCAGCGCGGCCGTCTCGCCGTGGTCCGACGGGTACTACGATCTGCCGCTGCGCAAGCCGGCCGACGGGGTGACCCCGGCCGGTGAGGCGTACACGTACTCCGCGAACGACATGAGCGTCGGCGACGTGGACGGCGACGGCCAGTACGAGTTCATCGTGAAGTGGGACCCGTCCAACTCCAAGGACGTCTCCCAGGTCGGCTACACCGGCAATGTCTACATCGACACCTACCGCTTCGACGGCACGCTGCTGCACCGGATCGATCTGGGGGTGAACATCCGGGCGGGCGCGCACTACACCCAGTTCCTGGTCTACGACTTCGACGGTGACGGCCGTGCGGAGATGATGTTCAAGACCGCGCCGGGTACCAAGATCATCCGTTATGACCGGAACGGCGAGGTCGCTTCCGAGAAGTACATCACCATGCCCCGCGAGGATGTCCGCGCCGGGTACGGGCACGGGGACGACTACCGGCTGAGCGCCGAGGGGTACGCCGCCCACCTGGCCGACCTCTTCGAGGGCTGGCACGAGCACCCGGAGGTGGTGGCCGGCAACTGGCCCGCCACCATCGAGGAGGCGCTGGGCGCCGAGGACGAGCTGGACTTCGCGTACCCGCTCTCCCGCTCCGACGCCGAGGAGCTGGTGGACTACTTCATCGACGAATACGCCCCGAGCCGCAGCGGCAACAACCGGCTGCGGAACTTCGAGGGGTTCATCGTCGACGGCCCGGAGTATCTGACCGTGTTCAACGGTCTGACCGGCGCCGAGTTGCAGACCATCCCCTACAAGCCGGGCCGGCACGACGACGGCCTGATGTGGGGCGACTACGCGATGAACCGGATCGAGCCGGGCAACCGGGTGGACCGGTTCCTCAGCGGCGTGGCCTATCTGGACGGCGAGCACCCCTCGGCGGTGTTCGCGCGCGGCTACTACACGCGCAGCACCCTGGTGTCCTACCGCTGGGACGGCCGCGAGCTGACCGAGGACTGGTACGTGGACAGCGGCTGGACGCCGATGTCCAACCCGTTCAACGACTCGCCGCACGGGGTGGAGGGCACCGACCCGGAGTACGGCACGCTCACCACGCAGGGTTTCCACTCGCTGTCGGTGGCCGATGTGGACGGCGACGGCAAGCAGGAGATCGTCTACGGTTCGGCGACCATCGACCACGACGGGTCGCTGCTGTACAGCTCGTACGACTACGGTCCGCCGGAGAGCAGTGTGCCCGGCGAGTACGTGAAGCTGGGGCACGGTGACGCGATGCACGTCGCCGACATCGACCCCGACCGGCCGGGTCTGGAGATCTACACGGTGCACGAGGGCGGCCCGTGGGCGCCGTACGGGTACGCGCTGCGGGACGCGGCGACCGGTGAGGTGCTGTACGGGGGCTACACCGGGGTGGACACCGGGCGCGGCATGATCGGTGACATCGACCCGGGGCGCCGGGGTCTGGAGACCTGGGGCACGGGGATCGGGCTGTGGAGCGCGACCGGTGAGTACCTGGGCGCGCAGACGCCGGGGACGAACATGAGCATCCGCTGGTCGGCGGACATGACGACGCAGTTCGTGAACGGCGCGATCGATGTGACGCCGACGATCGACGACTGGCAGCGCGGCCGGCTGCTGACGGCGGAGGGCACCCGGGCGAACAACCACACCAAGGGCAACCCGTCGCTGGTGGCGGACATCTTCGGTGACTGGCGGGAGGAGCTGCTGCTGCGGACCGCCGACAGTTCGGCGATCCGGATCTACACGAGCACCGAGGTGACCGACCGGAAGCTGTACACGCTGATGCACGACCCGCAGTACCGGGTGGAGGTGGCGCGGCAGCAGACCACGTACAACCAGCCGGCGTACCCGGGCTTCCATCTGTCCTCGGGGACGGAGTGGGCGAAGGTGCCGGTGCCGGACTACTACACGCCGGGTGCGGTGTCGGCGCTGAAGGAGGCGCTGGACGGGTATGTGCGCTCGGGCGAGGTGAAGCCGGTGACCGGCACGCTGCTGGGGGTGCCGCTGCTGGTGGCGAAGCTCCAGTGGGAGCGGCTGGGGAACGGCCGGGCGGCGGTGGCGTCGCTGGAATCGTTCGCGCGGCAGCTGGAGCGGGCGCCGAAGGGCGCGGTTTCGGACACGGCGCGGGCGGCGCTGGGGTACCGGGTCCAGGTGGTGATCGGGCAGTTGCGGTGATGAATCGGTGAACACGGGGACGAGCCGGAGCCGTTCAGGGCTCCGGCTCGTCTCATCGTCGGAGCAGTACCCCGGCTATACATACTGAGTATACACC
>NZ_JBHWJL010000467.1:0-2624 GCF_042731495.1 Streptomyces sp. NPDC059853 | reverse complement strand
CTCAGGAACTGGCCGCGCGGGTCGATCCGCGGATCCGGCTTCTTCGCCGCGGCACCGGACGGGGCTCCGGCACCCTCGTCCCCGCCCGCCCCGGCCGGGGCCGGCTCGGGCCGCGCGGCCGGTGCGGCGGCGCCGGGCGCGGGCGCGCCGGGCGGCGGAGCGGGCATCGGCTCCCCGTCCCTGGGCTCCGGGCGGCTGGTGCCGGGCATCCAGGTGGCACCGTTCCAGTACCGGATGTAGCCGGGAATCGACGGGTCCGGATACCAGTTGGGCCCCGGGCTGCCGCCGGCGCTTCCTGCGGGTGGGGAGCTCATGAGCGGTCCAGGTCTCCTCGTCCTACGGGGCTGTCTGCGGGCCGTCGCCGGGTATGCATGGTACGTCCCCCGGCGGGGCGGCAGATACCGTCATCACTGCTGACAGTCTCGCGGATGCCGCGCCGCGCGAAGCGGGCCGCCCGGCCGACACGCGGCCTTCGCAGAAAAATTTCCAAAGCGGCGTAATGACCGGCCCCTTCCCCCCTCTCTCCGTGCGCATGACCTGACAGGGAACACCGTGAAGGGGCGTCGCAGCGCATGAACACCACCGTCGAACGGGACATCGAACTCCAGCTGGTGCTCTCCCCCGAGCGCAGCATCCCGGTCCCCGCCCGCTTCGTGTACGGATCCGACGACCCGTACGCCGTCCACATCACCTTCCACTTCGGCTCCGACGCCCCCGTGCACTGGACCTTCTCCCGCGAACTGCTGGTGGAAGGGGTGTTCCGCCCCTCCGGGCACGGCGATGTGCGGGTGTGGCCGGCGCAGCAGGACGGGCGGGGCGTCATCTGTGTGGCGCTCAGCTCACCGGACGGGGACGCGCTGATCCAGGCGCCGGCCGTCGCGGTCTCGGCCTGGCTGGAGCGCACGCTGCGGGTGGTGCCGCCGGGCACGGAGTCGGAGAACACCGACCTGGAGGAAGAACTCTTCGCCCTGTTGACACCGGCGCCGGGCGACGACTGCTACCCGGGCGGCGACCCGTGGGGGACGCCGGACGGCCCGCTGGACGGCGACAGGTGAGCCGCCTGCCGTACCAGCGCGGTGGTGCGGTACGGCACCGGGTTCTCCATGACGATGGCGGTGGCCGCGCGCACGATGCCGTCGAAGCCCACCACCCGGTCGATCACGCGCTGGAGATCGGCGTTGGAGCGGGCGACGAGCCGGCACAGCATGTCGCCCTGGCCGGTGATGGTGTGCAGTTCCAGCACCTCGGGGACGGAGGCCAGATGGGCGCGGACCTCGGCGCCGCGCCCCTGCTTGATCTCCAGGGTGGCGAAGGCCGTCACCGGGTAGCCGATGGCGGCCGGATCCACCTCGGGGCCGAAACCCCGGATCACCCCGGTGCGGCGCAGCTTGTCCAGGCGCGCCTGGACGGTGCCGCGCGCGACCCCCAGGTGCCGGGAGGCTTCCAGTACGCCGATGCGCGGCCGGCGCGCGAGGAGTTCCAGCAGCCGGCCGTCCAGTTCGTCGATCGCCATACCGGGCTTGTCCCCGCTGGACAACCTGTACACACCGTACGGAGCTACGCGGGTTCGGCTGTACGGGTTGTCCAGCGCCCGCGACATCTCTTGCACACCTTGCTGAGGGGGCGCACCCTGCGCTTATGACTGAGCACACTGAGACCGACCCGTTCCCGGTCCAGGGGATGGACGCGGTGGTCTTCGCGGTGGGCAACGCCAAACAGGCCGCGCATTACTACTCGACGGCGTTCGGGATGACCCTCGTCGCCTATCAGGGCCCGGAGAACGGCAGCCGGGAGACCGCTTCGTACGTGCTGGAATCCGGAAGCGCCCGCTTCGTCTTCACCTCGGTCATCACCCCGGTGGGCGAGCGCGGGAAGGAACTGGCGCGGCACGTCGCCGAACACGGGGACGGGGTGATCGATCTGGCGATCGAGGTGCCCGACGCCCGGGCGGCGTACGCGCACGCGGTGTCCCGGGGCGCGCGGGGGATCACCGAGCCCCACGAGGTGAGCGACGACGACGGCACGGTGGTGCTGGCGACGCTGGCCACCTACGGCGAGACCCGGCACACGCTGGTGGAACGCTCCGGCTACAAGGGGGTGTACCTGCCGGGTTACGCGCCGGCCCGGCCGATCGTGGAGCCGGTGGAGGGGCGGCGCCGGGTGTTCCAGGCGGTCGACCACTGCGTGGGCAATGTGGAACTCGGCCGGATGAACGAGTGGGTGGACTTCTACCGCCGGGTCATGGGCTTCACCAATATGAAGGAGTTCGTGGGCGACGACATCGCGACCGAGTACTCGGCGCTCATGTCGAAGGTGGTGGCGGACGGCACCCGCAAGGTCAAGTTCCCGATCAACGAGCCGGCGCCGGGCAAGAAGAAGTCGCAGATCGACGAGTACCTGGAGTTCTACGGCGGCCCGGGCGTCCAGCACATCGCCCTGAACACCGGGGACATCGTGCACACCGTGCGCACCATGCGGGCGGCGGGGGTGGAGTTCCTGGACGTGCCGGATTCGTACTACGACACGCTGGGTGAATGGGTCGGGGAGACCCGGGTGCCGGTGGACACGCTGCGGGAGCTGAAGATTCTCGCCGACCGGGACGAGGACGGCTATCTGTTGCAGAT
>NZ_JBHWJL010000466.1:0-2632 GCF_042731495.1 Streptomyces sp. NPDC059853 | reverse complement strand
TCGCGTTGAATGGTTTTGACGGGCATCAGCCGTATTCTCCGGAGGAGGTGCGGGAGGCGTTGCAGATCGGTCCTGATGCGCCGATCATCACGACGGATGCGCGGCATCGTGCGGAGGCGAAGGCGGCGCTGATCACCCTCGTCGAGCACGCCCTCATGGCCCGCCTGCGGTAACTCCGGCCGTCCCCCGCTGCCACGCCGGTCGTCTCCCCCGTGCTGGGGAGACACCGCCGCGTGGCGGTTGGCTAGTCTGAGGAGAACGATCCCAGCAGCCAGTGAGGGGCAACGCAGCCGTGCGCATCGCCAGATTCTCCATCGACGGCACCGTCGGTTTCGGTGTGGTGGAAGGGGAGCCCACCGACGAGGACGGGCTCGTCCTCGACATCATCAAGGGACATCCCTTCGCCGAGTTCGAGCGTTCGGGCCACCGGGTCCCGCTCAAGGCGGTCCGGCTGCTGCCCCCGGTCCTCCCCAGCAAGGTCGTCGCGATCGGCCGGAACTACGCCGCGCACGCCCGCGAGCTGGGCAACGAGGTCCCCGACACCCCCGTCACCTTCTTCAAGCCCTCCACCTCGGTGATCGGCGACGGTGACGCCATCCGGTACCCCTCGATCTCCCGCGAGGTCCACCACGAGGCCGAGCTGGCCGTGGTCATCGGCCGGATGTGCCGCGACGTGCCCCGCGAACGCGCCAGGGACGTCATCCTCGGCTACACCTGCGCCAACGACATCACCGCGCGCGACGTCCAGGAGCGCGAGAAGCAGTGGGCCCGCGCCAAGGGCTTCGACACCTCCTGCCCGCTCGGCCCGTGGATCGAGACCGATGTCGACCCGGCCGACCTCGCCATCATGTGCACGGTGAACGGCGAGCAGCGCCAGCTGGGCCGCACCAGCGAGATGGTCCGTACGGTGGAGGACCTGATCGTGCACATCACCGAGTCGATGACGCTCCTCCCGCAGGACGTCATCCTCACCGGCACCCCGGCCGGCGTCGGCCCGCTGCACGCCGGCGACGAGGTCGCCGTCTCCATCGAAGGCATCGGCACTCTCACCAACAAGGTCGTCAAGGCGTGACTTCTCCCTCCTCCTCCGTACGTGTGCGCTTCTGCCCGTCCCCCACGGGCAACCCCCATGTGGGGCTGGTGCGCACCGCCCTGTTCAACTGGGCCTTCGCCCGCCACCACGGCGGCACCATGGTCTTCCGCATCGAGGACACCGACGCCGCCCGCGACTCCGAGGAGTCGTACGCCGCGCTGCTCGACTCGATGCGCTGGCTCGGCCTCGACTGGGACGAGGGCCCCGAGACCGGCGGCCCGCACGCCCCGTACCGGCAGTCCCAGCGGAAGGACATCTACGCGGACGTGGCGCGCCGGCTGCGTGAGGCGGGGCGCGCGTACCCCTGCTACTGCACCACCGCCGAGCTGGAGCAGCGCCGCGAGGCGGCCCGGGCGGCCGGGCGGCACTCCGGGTACGACGGGCACTGCCGGGAGCTGACCGCGGAGCAGGTCGCGGCGTACGAGGCGGAGGGGCGCGCCCCGATCATCCGCTTCCGGATGCCGGACGAGCAGATCACCTTCACCGACCTGGTGCGCGGCACCCTCACGTTCTCGCCGGAGCACGTCTCGGACTACGGGATCGTGCGGGCCAACGGCGCCCCGCTGTACACCCTGGTCAACCCGGTGGACGACGCGCTGATGGAGATCACCCACGTGCTGCGCGGCGAGGACCTGCTGTCCTCGACGCCGCGGCAGATCGCGCTCTACGGCGCGCTGGCGGAGATCGGCGTCGGGACCGGGCGCGTCCCGGAGTTCGGGCATCTGCCGTATGTGATGGGGGAGGGCAACAAGAAGCTCTCCAAGCGTGACCCGGAGTCCTCGCTCAATCTGTACCGCGAGCGCGGCTTCCTGCCGTCCGGGCTGCTCAACTACCTGTCGCTGCTGGGCTGGTCGATCGCCGAGGACCGGGACATCTTCACGGTCGAGGAGATGGTGGCCGCCTTCGAGATCGGCGACGTCAACGCCAACCCGGCGCGTTTCGACCTGAAGAAGGCCGAGGCGATCAACGCGGTGCACGTACGGGAGTTGCCCCAGGACGCGTTCGTGGCGGCGTGCGAGCCGTGGCTGACGGCGCCGTACGCGCCGTGGAAGCCGGAGGCGTTCGACCGGGCGGCGTTCGAGGAACTGGCGCCGCTGGCGCAGACCCGGCTGACGGTGCTCTCCGACATCACGGCCAATGTCGACTTCCTGTTCCTCGACGCCCCGGTGGAGGACGAGAAGTCCTGGGCCAAGGCCATGAAGCCGGGCGCCGAGCAGGTGCTCGCGGCGGCCGCGGAGCGGCTGGCGGCGGCCGACTGGAGTTCGGCGGAATCGCTCAAGGAGGCCGTGCAGGCGGCCGGTGAGGCCCATGGGCTGAAGCTGGGCAAGGCGCAGGCGCCGGTCCGGGTGGCGGTCACCGGGCGCACCGTCGGCCTGCCGCTGTTCGAGTCGCTGGTGGTGCTGGGGCGCGAGCGGACCCTGGCCCGGATCGAGGCGGCGCTGGCGCGGCTCGCCGGCTGAGCGGCGCACGCACGGAGAGGGCCCCCCCCCCGGCGGGGGCCCACACCCGGCACCGGGGGGCGGGGGCGGGGCAGTGCAG
>NZ_JBHWJL010000465.1:0-2635 GCF_042731495.1 Streptomyces sp. NPDC059853 | reverse complement strand
GTTGTACTCACCACCGCCCGCGACGACCATCTCGCTGCCGTCGGCCCAGTAGTAGACGTTCTTCTGGCTCTGGGCGGCCTTGTTCGGGTCCGGGATGTCGACCATGGCGTAGGCGATGCCGATCAGGCCGACCAGCAGGCCCATGAACAGGATCGCGGAGCCCAGGACCTGTTTCCAGGAGGGCAGCCAGCGGCGCGCTCCCGTGTGCTGGGCACGCGGATAGTCGATGAATCGCTTCTTCGGTGGGGGCTCCGGCCTTCGCCTGGACCGGCGGCCGGTGCCTTCGGCGGCGCTGGAGGCCGTCGCGCGCCGATGGCCGCTCCCGCCGCTCTCCTCGCGCTGCGGTGGCGGCGCGGCCCGGCGGCCGGATGGCGCCGCGGCGCGGCGGCCGCGGGACTGCGGCGGCTTGCGACGGTGCTCGCTCATGGACAGCTACTCCTCGGACAGACGCGGGACGTCTGCTGCGGCAATGACGTGTGGTGTCGTGCTATCCCCCCGTTGTGTGCAGTCCGGCCGTGGCTCGGACGCACGTCACCGTGAACGAGGACGCAGATTCCGGCCTCTGGGTTCCCGGACAGTGATCCGCACACGGGGTTCAGCGTACGCAGCACCAAAGGCCATCTTTCTTGGCAAAAGGGGTACTTCAGGCATTTCACTTTCAGTGAAGCGAAGATGTGATCCCCTTCACCAGGACTCCTCTTGCAGCACCTCTCGGCCCGTTCTATCGTGGCGATGTATCGGGCCGATACATCGAGCCAATACATCGTTCAACAGTTCAAGAGTTCAACCGTTCACGACACAGCACGACAGACAGTCCACCCGGGAGGTGATTCCAGCCGTGAGCCGACGCTCCGGAGTCCTGGAGTTCGCCGTACTCGGGCTCCTGCGGGAATCCCCGATGCACGGGTACGAGCTGCGCAAGCGGCTCAACACCTCGCTGGGCGTCTTCCGGGCGTTCAGCTACGGCTCCCTCTACCCCTGTCTCAAGACGCTGGTCCAGCACGGATGGCTCGCCGAGGAGCCCGGCAGCGACGCGGAGGACCCGCGTGCCACCGCGCTGTCGGGGCGGCGGGCCCGCATCGTCTACCGGCTCACGGCCGAGGGCAAGGAACGCTTCGAGGAGCTTCTGACCCAGACCGGCCCCGACGCCTGGGAAGACGACAACTTCGGTGTCAGGTTCGCCTTCTTCGGCCAGACCTCACGCGATGTACGGATGCGGGTGCTCGAAGGCCGCCGCAGCCGCCTGGAAGAGCGCCTCGCCAAGATGCGCGCCTCCCTGGCCCGTACCCGGGAGAAGCTGGACGACTACACGCTGGAACTGCAGCGCCACGGAATGGAATCCGTGGAGCGCGAGGTCCGCTGGCTCAACGAGCTGATCGAGAGCGAGCGCGAGGGCCGCGAGCGCGGCACCTCCCCGCCGGATGGCTCCGGCGACACCACTTCTTGACCATCACTTGACAATGCCGGGCCCCGCAATGGTGTGGGGCCATGCCGAAACACACACAGGGAGCAACCGGAATGGGTTCGGTTCGCGTAGCCATCGCCGGCGTGGGCAACTGCGCCGCCTCGCTGGTACAGGGCGTCGAGTACTACAAGGACGCCGCCCCGGACAGCCGGGTGCCGGGTCTGATGCACGTCCAGTTCGGCGACTACCACATCTCGGACATCGAGTTCGTGGCCGCCTTCGACGTCGACTCCAAGAAGGTCGGTCTCGACCTCGCCGACGCCATCGGCGCCAGCGAGAACAACACCATCAAGATCGCCGACGTGCCGGCCACCGGGATCACCGTCCAGCGCGGCCAGACGCTGGACGGTCTGGGCCGCTACTACCGCGAGACGATCGTGGAGTCGGACGCCGAGCCCGTCGACGTGGTCCAGGTGCTCAAGGACACCAAGGCCGACGTGCTGGTCTGCTACCTGCCGGTCGGCTCCGAGGACGCCGCCAAGTACTACGCGCAGGCCGCCATCGACGCCAAGGTCGCCTTCGTCAACGCCCTCCCGGTCTTCATCGCCGGTACCAAGGAGTGGGCGGACAAGTTCACCGAGGCCGGTGTCCCGATCGTCGGTGACGACATCAAGTCGCAGGTCGGCGCCACCATCACGCACCGCGTGATGGCCAAGCTGTTCGAGGACCGGGGCGTCATCCTGGACCGCACCATGCAGCTGAACGTCGGCGGCAACATGGACTTCAAGAACATGCTGGAGCGCGACCGCCTGGAGTCCAAGAAGGTCTCCAAGACCCAGGCCGTCACCTCGCAGATCGTCGACCGCGAGCTGGGCGAGGGCAACGTCCACATCGGCCCCTCCGACTACGTCGCGTGGCTGGACGACCGCAAGTGGGCGTACGTCCGCCTGGAGGGCCGCGCGTTCGGTGACGTCCCGCTGAACCTGGAGTACAAGCTGGAGGTCTGGGACTCCCCCAACTCCGCCGGTGTGATCATCGACGCGCTGCGTGCGGCGAAGATCGCCAAGGACCGCGGGATCGGTGGCCCGATCACCTCGGCCTCCTCGTACTTCATGAAGTCCCCGCCGGTCCAGTTCTTCGACGACCAGGCACGTGACAACGTCGAGAAGTTCATCAACGGCGAGCTGGAGCGCTGAGCCGGCCGTCACACGGCTCAGACACCATGACGGC
>NZ_JBHWJL010000464.1:0-2636 GCF_042731495.1 Streptomyces sp. NPDC059853 | reverse complement strand
CCCCGCCGACCCGGAAGGTCCGCCGATGACCCAGGCACCGGCCCCGCGCACCCCCACCCGACCCCGAACCCGCCCGCGCCCCGGCACCGTGCGGCGGGCCGCCCGATGAGCGCCACCGGTGAACTCGCCGGGCTGCGCGCCCTGGTCACCGGTGGCGGCTCCGGCATCGGCCTGGCCACCGCCCGGCTGCTCGCCGCACGCGGCGCCGCCGTCGCCGTACTCGACCTGGACCCGGCAGCCGCCGGTCCGCCGCTGCGCGGCCTGAGCGCCGACCTCGCCGACGACGCCTCCGTGCGCGCCGCCGTCACCGCCGCCGGGGCGGAACTCGGCGGCCTCGACATCCTGGTGAACAACGCCGGCATCGGCGCCGCCGGGACCGTCGAGGACAACAGCGACGAGGAATGGCACCGCGTCCTGGACGTCAACGTGCTGGGCATCGTGCGCACCACCCGTGCCGCCCTGCCGCTGCTGCGCGCCTCCCGGCACGCCGCGATCGTCAACACCTGCTCGGTGGCCGCCACCGCCGGACTGCCGCAGCGCGCCCTGTACTCGGCGAGCAAGGGCGCCGTCCAGTCCCTCACCCTGGCGATGGCCACCGACCACCTCGCCGAGGGCATCCGCGTCAACTGCGTCAACCCCGGCACCGCCGACACCCCGTGGGTCGGGCGGCTGCTGGACGCGGCGGACGACCCCGAAGCCGAGCGGGCCGCGCTGACCGCCCGTCAGCCCATGGGCCGGCTGGTCACCGCCGACGAGGTCGCCGCCGCCATCGTCTATCTCGCCTCGCCCGCCGCCGCCTCCGTCACCGGCACCGCGCTCGCTGTCGACGGCGGCATGGCCGGACTGCGACCGCGCCCGCACAGCGGCCCGTCCACCGCTCCCGGCCCGACCGCATGATCGGGCCGCGGCGGACCCTGGGCCGCAGCACCGTCACCCTCGGCCCGCTCTCCCTCGGCGGCGCGCCCCTGGCCGGACTCGGCGTCCCCGTGGCGGCGGACGCGGCCCGGCGGACCGTGGACGCCGCCTGGGAGGCGGGCATCCGCGGCTTCGACACCGCACCGCACTACGGCCTCGGCCTCTCCGAACGGCGGCTCGGCGCCGCGCTCGCGGAGCGGCCCCGCGCCGACTGGACGCTGTCCACCAAGGTCGGCCGGCTGCTCGTCCCCAGCGACGGCGGGACGGCGGGCCACGACGGCGCCCACGGCTTCCCCGGCGTCCCCGCCACCCACCGCCGCGTCTGGGACTTCAGCGCCGACGGCGTCCGCCGCTCCCTGGAGTCCAGCCTGGAGCGGCTGGGCCTGGACCGCGCCGATCTCGTCCTGCTCCACGACCCGGACGACCACGAGCGGCAGGCCCTCACCGAGGCGTACCCCGCGCTGGAGCGGATGCGCGCCGAGGGCACGGTCGGCGCCATCGGCGTCGGCATGAACCAGTCCGCGATGCCCGCCCGCTTCGTCCGCGACACCGACATCGACGCGGTCCTGCTGGCCGGGCGCTACACCCTGCTGGACCAGGACGGACTGACCGAGCTGCTGCCGCTGGCCGCCGAGCGGGGCGTGTCGGTCCTCATCGGCGGCGTGTTCAACAGCGGGCTGCTCGCCGCCCCCCGCCCCGGCGCCTCCTACGACTACCGTCCCGCGCCCGAACCGCTGCTGCGCCGCGCGCTGGCGATCCAGGAGATCGCCGGCCGGCACGGCGTCCCGCTGCGCGCCGCCGCGCTGCGCTTCCCGCTGGGACACCCGGCCGTTACCGGCGTGCTGGTCGGGGCCCGCTCGGCCGCCGAGGTACGGGACGCGGTGGCGATGTTCCGGCACCCCGTACCGGACGGCCTGTGGGAGGAACTGCGCGCCGAGGGGCTGCTGCCGGCGCACGCACCGGTCCCGGCCCGGGGAGAGGCGGCCCCGGCATGAGGCTCGTCGACGCCCACCACCACGTGTGGGACCTCGCCGTCCGCCCGCAGGAGTGGCTGGACGCTCCCGCGTTCGCCCCCATCCGGCGCGGATTCACCCTCGCCGACCTGCTGCCGCACGCCCGCGAGGCCGGGGTGGAGGGCACCGTCCTGGTGCAGACCGTCACCGTGCCGGAGGAGACCCCGGAACTGCTCGCCCTGGCGGCGGAACGCGAGGCCGGAGGACTGGTCGCCGGGGTCGTCGGCTGGACGGAGCTGCGGGACGCGGCCGTCGCCGACACGCTCGCGGCGTTACGCGCCCTGCCCGGCGGCGCACGGCTGTCCGGCATCCGCCACCAGGTGCAGAGCGAGCCGGACCCGCACTGGCTGCTGCGCCCCGACGTCCAGCGGGGACTGGCGGCCGTCGCGGCGGCCGGGCTGGTGTACGACCTGGTGATCCGGCCGCACCAATTGCCCGCCGCCACCCGGGCCGCCGCGCTGCGGCCCGAACTCACCTTCGTCCTTGACCACCTGGGCAAGCCGCCGATCGCGGCGGGGGAGCGGGAGCCGTGGGCGCGGGACCTGCGCCGGTTCGCGGCGCTGCCGAACACCACCGCCAAGCTCTCCGGGCTGGTCACCGAGGCGGACTGGCGGCACTGGACGGTGGCGGACCTGCGCCCGTACGCGGACACCGCGCTGGAGGCGTTCGGCCCCGACCGGCTGATGGCCGGCTCGGACTGGCCGGTGT
>NZ_JBHWJL010000463.1:0-2657 GCF_042731495.1 Streptomyces sp. NPDC059853 | reverse complement strand
CTCCGGTTCGCTCAGCGGCACCACCTCCCCCGCCTCCAGGCGCCAGCCCATCGCCTCGGTGCGGCCGCCCCGCGCGGTCGTGCGCAGCACCAGGCCGCCGGGCGCCCCGGTGGCCAGCGCCACCGCCAGGACCGCGCACAGCGCCAGTGTCGCCGGTTCGGTCGGCTCAGGCGCCGCGTCCAGCGTGGCCGACAGCGGCACGCCCCGGGCCAGCACCGTGCACACCACGTGCCGGCGTTTCCCGCCCGGCCCCTCCAGCAGGGACGGCAGCAGCGCGGCCGCCCGCCGGAACGCGCAGCGCGCCAGCGGCGCCCCGCAGCGCGGGCACCCGCCCGCCTCGCCGAGCTGCGCCGTGGCCCGCTCCCAGCAGCGCAGCCGCTCCCGTTCGACCAGCAGGTCGGGCAGCAGCCGGCGCAGCGGGCGCCGCCCGGTGAACGGCAGGGTGGCGCCGCGCGCCGCGTCCACCGCCGTGTACCGGGCGCGGCTGGCCGCGCAGTCCGCCTCCAGCCGCTCGCGCGCGCACCACACCGCGTACCCCTCGGGGTCGAACAGGGCGACCCGTACGTGCCCCGCCTCCTGCGCCAGCGTCCGCAGCAGCCGCTCGGTGTGCCGCAGATACCCGCGGTGGTCGGTGAAGCGGAAGCTGGGGTAGCGCCGCATCCGGGCGAAGCCCGCCGCGTCCGCGATCACTCCTACCGTGCCGGTGCTCTCCCGGCGGCCGAGCGGCCGCCCGTCCCCGTGCTCTGCCATGATTCCCCCTTCAACGGATCAGAACCTGATGCTCACTCACCGTAATCGGAGCCACTGACAGCCGCCCGCTCCCGGCCCAGCCGCTCGAAGAAGCGCAGGGCCGCGAGATCGTCCACCGACCCGGCGTTGACCGCCTTCTCCAGCGGTGTTCCCTGCAGCAGCCGCTTCACCGGCACTTCGAGCCGCTTGCCGGTGAGCGTGTGCGGGACCGCGTCGATCGCCAGGATCTCGTCCGGTACATGACGCGGGCTCAGCTGCTCGCGCAGGGTGCGCCGGATGGTGTCGCGCAGCGCGTCGTCCAGGACGGCCCCGGGGGCGAGCCGGACGAACAGCGGCATCCAGTACCCGCCGTCCGGCTCCTCGATCCCGAGGACCAGCGACTCCTGGATCTGCGGGAGCCGTTCCACCACCTCGTAGATGTCGGCCGAACCCATCCGCACGCCCTGCCGGTTGAGGGTGGAGTCGGACCGGCCGTGGATCACCACCGTCCCGCGCGCGGTGAGGGTGATCCAGTCGCCGTGCCGCCACACCCCGGGGTAGGTGTCGAAGTAGCTCTCGTGGTACCGGGTGCCGTCCGGGTCGTTCCAGAACCGCAGCGGCATCGACGGCATCGGGGTGGTCACCACCAGTTCGCCCACCTCGTCGACCAGCGGCTCCCCCGCCGGGTCCCAGGAGCGCAGGTCGGTGCCCAGGCACGGCGCCTGCAACTCCCCCAGGTACACCGGCAGGGTGGGCACCGCGCCCGCGAAGCAGCTGCACACGTCCGTGCCGCCGCTGACCGAGGCGATCCACAGGTCCGGCCGGACCGCCTCGTGCAGCCAGCGGAAGCCGTCCGGGGGCAGCGGCGAACCGGTGGTCGCCACACAGCGGGTGGCGGACAGGTCCAGGTCCCGGCCGGGACGCAGCCCGGCCTTGGCGCACGCCATCACATAGGCCGCCGAGGTGCCGAAGACGGTGGCCCGGGTCTTCTCGGCGATCCGCCACTGGGCGTCGGTGGCGGGGTGGCCGGGGCTGCCGTCGTAGAGGACCACGGTGCTGCCGGTGAGCAGCCCCGATACCAGGAAGTTCCACATCATCCAGCCGGTGGAGGTGTACCAGAACAGCCGGTCGCCGGGCCCCAGATCGCAGTGCAGGCCCAGCTGTTTGAGATGTTCGAGCAGGATGCCGCCCTGGGACTGCACGATCGCCTTGGGCAGCCCCGTGGTGCCCGAGGAGTACAGCACCCACAGCGGATGGTCGAACGGGACCCGGGTGAACTCGGGTTCGACCGCGTCGGCGGTGAGGTCCGCCCACTCCAGCGTGCCCTCGGGCGCCGGTGTGCCCAGCAGGGGGACGTGGATCACCGCGCGCAGCGAGGGGAGTTCCCTGCGCAGTTCGGCGACGGTCGCCCGGCGGTCGTGTTCCTTGCCGCCGTACCGGTACCCGTCCACCGTGATCAGCACGACCGGCTCCACCTGCGCGAACCGGTCCAGGACGCTGCGGGCGCCGAAGTCGGGGGCGCAGGAGGTCCACACGGCGCCCACCGCGGCGGTGGCGAGCAGGGCGACGACCGCCTCGGGGATGTTGGGCAGATAGCCGCTGACCCGGTCGCCCGGCCGGACCCCGAGCCGGCGGAGCGCGGCGGCCAGCGAGCCGACGCGGTGGCGCAGTTGCTCCCAGCCGACGGCTTCCGGCTGCTGCCGCTCGTCCACGCACAGCAGCGCGGGCCCGGCCGCGTGCTCCGGCCGCAGGCCGGCCCGCAGCGCGTGTTCCGCGTAGTTGAGGGTGGCGCCGGGGAACCAGCGTGCGCCCGGCATGGTCTCCTCGGCCAGCACCCGCTCGTACTCAGTCGTCGCGTCGATGTCGAAGTACTCCCACACCGCGGCCCAGAACCCTTCGAGGTCGGTGACGGACCACTGGTACAGAGC
>NZ_JBHWJL010000462.1:0-2680 GCF_042731495.1 Streptomyces sp. NPDC059853 | reverse complement strand
GGCCGTCGCCGGGGACCTCGCCCGTTTCAAGCACCCGCGCGCGGTCCGGCTGCTCGACACGCTGCCGCGCAACGTCATGGGCAAGGTCCAGAAGGCCGCGCTGCGCGAGCGCTACCGGGACCTGTTCACCGGCGCGGCGGACGCCTGACCCGCCCACCGGCCCGCCCCTCACCCACCCCACCTCACCCACCCCACCCCCTCATCCTTCCGGTCTCTCAGTGTGGAGAAGACGATGGTCCTCTATGGAGTAGCGGCGCTGGCGCTGTGCACGCTCGCCGGCATGCTGGCCGGCGAAGCACTCGCCGTGCTGCTCGGCGTCGACGCCAATGTCGGCGGCGTCGGGTTCGCCATGATCCTGCTCATCCTGGTCACCCACCAACTGCGCCGCCGGGGGAAGTTCCCCCAGGTCACCGAGCAGGGCGTGCTCTTCTGGAGCGCGCTGTACATACCGATCGTGATCGCCATGGCCGCCACCCAGAACGTGGCCGAGGCGATCGACGGCGGGCCCATGGCGATCCTGGCCGGCCTCGGCGCGACAGCCGCCGGTGCCGCTCTGGTGCCCGTGCTGGCCCGGATCGGCGAACCCGCCGAACCCCTGCCGCCGGTGGACGGCGCCGAGCGGCAGGAGGTCTGAGATGGATCGCTTCACCGGTCTCCTGGAGAACTACGGCCTGCTGGTCGCCTTCGTCCTCATCGGCACCCTGATGCTGGTCTCCCACTGGCTGTCCGCCAAGCTCACCCGGGGCCGGCTCCAGGGATCGGCGATCGCCATCCTGCTCGGGCTGATCCTGGCCTACTGGGGCGGCAAGGCCACCGGCGGTTCGCACGGGCTCGCCGACGTCACGGTCCTGTCCGGGCTGGGCCTGATGGGCGGCGCGATGCTGCGCGACTTCGCCATCGTCTCCACCGCCTACGGTGTCGACCTCCGCGAGATCAGACGAGCGGGCCTCGCCGGGGCGCTCTCCATCATCCTCGGGGTGCTGGTCTCCTTCGCGGTGGGAGCCGTGATCGCCGCGCTCTTCGGCTACACCGACGCCGAGTCGCTGGCGACCATCGGGGCCGGGGCCGCCACCTACATCGTCGGTCCGGTCACCGGCACCGCCGTGGGGGCCGGCTCGGACGTGATCGCGCTGTCGGTGGCCGCCGGTCTGGTCAAGGCGGTGCTCGTCATGATCGCCACCCCGGTGGCCGCCCGGCTGATCGGCCTGGACAACCCCAAGTCCGCCATGGTGTACGGCGGCCTGATGGGCACCACCTCCGGCGTCGCCGGAGGGCTGGCGGCGACCGACAAGCGGCTGGTCCCGTACGGCGCCATGACCGCCACCTTCTACACCGGCGTCGGCTGTCTGCTCGGCCCCTCCCTGCTGTACGTGACGCTGCGGGCCGTCGTGGGCGGCTGACCCCGGCCCGTCCCGCGCCCGGTCCCCCCCGCCGGGCGCGGGGCGGCGCGGTCACCGCGTCGCGCCCGCCCGGTCCCGGCCGGGGACGCGGGGGGCGTCAGTGACCGGAGTGACCGGACGGGTCGTGGTCCCCGTCCGCGCCGGCCGCCACGTGGTGGTGCTCGTAGTCGGGGATGGTGCCGTCCGGCCGTTTCACCAGCAGCAGGCCGGCCATGCCCATGTCCGAATGGCTCTGCACATGGCAGTGGTACATCCACGCGCCCGGGCCGACGCCCTCACCCGCGATGATCTGGAAGCCGAACGAGTCGCCGGGACCGGTGATCTTGTTGTCGACGATGCGGCTGGTGTCGTCCGGACCCTCCAGCAGCCCGGTGCGGTTCTCCGCCCAGCGGTGTCCGTGGATGTGGAAGGTGTGGTACAGCTCGCCGTGGGTGATCGAGATGATCTCCACCCGGTCGCCCATCGTCACCTCGAAGTCGGGCCCCTGGCGCAGGTTGTTGGTGAGCATGTCGTTGAAGACGATGGTGATCGTCCGGTCCGGCAGCACATCGCCCGCGCGCCGCACCACCAGCGCCCCGTAGAGCCCGTTGCGCACCCCGGCCGTTCCGTGGTCGGTGCCCACGGTGTGGTCGTGGTACTGCCAGTACCCCGCGCTGCCCGAGCGCCAGGTGCCGTCCGCGCGGCGGCCCGGCGCGTGCGAGCGCCAGGTGTACGTGCGCTTGCCGCCCGGCGGCACATGGGAGCGGGTCATCCGGGTGCCGTCGCTCGATATCTCGTAGTCCACCCCGTGCACATGCAAACTCGCGTCCACGTCCATGAGGTTCTCGACCTCGATGTGCAGGGTGTCGCCCTCGACCATCTCGATCAGGGGGCCGGGCACCGTCGCCTTGCCCGGCGCGGTGCCGTAGCCCATCCGGCCGTCCGGCAGCCGCTCCATGTACAGCTTCAGGTTCCGCACCTGCTTGGTCGCCTGTGCCGTACGGGCCGTCACCGACCCGGTGGCCGCGGCACCCGCCGGGGCGGTGGCCGCCGTCAGGGAGGCGGCGCCGGCCAGCGCCGCCGCTCCCCAGAAGACCGACCGCCGGCCCGGGCCGCGCCCCCGCCCGGCCGGTTCCCCGGATTCACTCGCCCCATTGCTTCCGTTACCGACCGCCACGGCATCCATCGGCACAACTCCTTGCAACTGTGACACCAGTTCGAGCACGAGCCGCCGCACAACATAGCCGTCCCCGGGGACTTTATCCAGATCATGACAAAGTTTCGCGAGATCGGTCCAAAGG
>NZ_JBHWJL010000461.1:0-2680 GCF_042731495.1 Streptomyces sp. NPDC059853 | reverse complement strand
GTAGTGCATGCGCCCGCCGGACGCCTCCTCCATGACGTGCTGGAGGCTCTCGCGCTCGGTGAAGGCATAGAACATCGGGGTGATGCCGCCCAGCTCCAGCGGATAGGAGCCGAGGAACATCAGGTGGTTGAGCACCCGGTTCAGCTCGGCGAGCAGGGTGCGCAGCCACACCGCCCGCTCGGGGACCTCCATCCCCAGCATGCGTTCGACGGCCAGCACCACGCCCAGTTCGTTGGAGAACGCGGACAGCCAGTCGTGCCGGTTGGCCAGCACGATGATCTGCCGGTAGTCGCGCGCCTCGAACAGCTTCTCCGCGCCCCGGTGCATGTAGCCGACCACGGGCTCGGCCACCGAGATCCGTTCCCCGTCGAGCACCAGCCGCAGCCGCAGCACGCCGTGGGTGGAGGGGTGCTGCGGCCCGATGTTGAGCACCATGTCGGTGGACTCGGCGGCGCCGCCGATCCCGACCGTCGTCTCCGTCATGGCGACAGTCTGACAGCTCCTCCGGACGGCCCACCACGATCCGTGAGGGCGTTCTAAGCTTTTGAGCATGGACGAGGCAGGGGAAGAGGGCACCTGGCGCGGAGTACGGCCCGGGCTGCTGACCATGCGCCGGCTGGTGCTGGCGCTGTGGCTCGGCCCGGTGGTGCTGGCCGCCGCCGTCGTACCGGCCGTGCTCGGCGCGCCGGTGTGGTCGCTGCCCGCGCTGGCGCCGCTGGCGCTGGGCGCGTGGGGGTGGCGGGCGCTGGGACGCAACTGGCGCTCCTGGCGCTACCAGGAGCGGGACGACGATCTGCTGATCAGCCGCGGGGTGCTGTGGCGGCAGCTGACGGTGGTGCCGTACGGCCGGATGCAGCTGGTGGAGGTCACCTCAGGGCCGCTGGACCGCAAGTTCGACCTGGCCAGGGTGCAGCTGCACACGGCCGCGGCGGCCAGTGACGCCACCATCCCCGGTCTGGAACCGGCCGAGGCGGAGCGGCTGCGGGACCGGCTGACCGCGCTCGGCGAAGCCCGGTCGGCGGGCCTGTGAACAGGGACGGGGGCATCATGACCGGCGCACCGGACGAAGCCACGCCCGCGGCGGGCTCCGCGCCGTCCGAGCCGTCCCTGGAGCGGGACGGGCGCAGACTGCACCCCGTCACCCCGTGGCGGCGGGCCTGGGCGCCGCTGGCCGGACTGTTCGCCGTCGCCCTCAACAACGCCGAGAACCTCCGCTCCTGGACCCAGTCCCTCGGCCTGGGCTGGCTCGGGCTGCTGCTGGTCGTCCTCATGCTGTGCGGCGCCGGGTACGGCTTCCTGTCCTGGCGCGTCACCCGCTATCTGGTCACGGACACCGAGCTGCGGATCCGTACCGGGCTGCTGTTCCGGCGGACCGCGCATCTGCGGCTGGACCGGATCCAGTCCATCGACGTGACCCGCCCGCTGCTGGCCCGCGCGGTCGGTGTCGCCAAGCTCAAGATGGACGTGGTCGGCTCGGGCGACGCCGACGAGCTGGCGTTCCTCGGCGAGGCGGAGGCCACCGCGCTGCGCGCCGAGCTGCTGGCCCGCGCCGCGGGTATCGACCCGCTGGCCGCGCCCACCGCGGGCGAGGCCCCGGCCCGGCGGCTGGCGGCGGTGGAGACCCCGACGCTGGCGAAGGCCATCGCCCTGGAGACCCTCAGCGGCGGCTGGGCGCTGCTGCTGGTCGCCGGGATCGTGCTGCCCGCGGTGCTGCTGATGACGGCCGGGCCGTTCCTGGCGCTCACGGTCGCCGTCCCCATGCTGGCCGGGGTGTGGAGCGGCACGCTGGGGCGGTTCCTGACCCAGTACGGCTGGACGGTCAGCGAGTCCCCGGACGGGCTGCGCCTGGATCACGGGCTGCTCCAGCGCGACCACGCGACGGTGCCGCCCGGCCGCGTTCAGTCGGTGCGGATCGTCGAGCCGCTGCTGTGGCGGCGGTCCGGCTGGGTGCGGGTGGAGCTGGAGGTGGCCGGCGAGGGGAACGAGAGCGGGCTACTGGTGCCGGTGGCGAGCCGGGCGCTGGCGGCGGAGCTGATCGGCAGGATCCTGCCGGAGGTGGACATCGACAAGACGATGGCCTCCATCACCCCGGTGCCGCGCCGCTCGCGGTGGGCGGTCCCGGTGTGGCGGCACGGGTACGGGCACGGGGTGACCGACGCCGTGTTCGTGGCCCGCGCGGGGCGGCTGAGCCGGCGGTACACGCTGGTGCCGCACGCGAAGGTGCAGAGTGTGCGGATGACGCAGGGGCCGTGGGAGCAGCGGCTCGGCCTGGCGGACATCCATGTGGACCACGGGGCGAACGGCACCGCGACCGCCCGGCTGCGGGACGCGGCCGAGGCGGCGCGGGAGGTCGCCGCGCAGGCGGACCGCTCCCGGCTGGGGCGGCGCAACGCGACGCCGGAGCGCTGGCTGACGGGCGGGACGGCGTGACGCGCTGACCGGGGGGCCGGGGGCCGGGCCGGCCCCTCCGGCTCACCGGCCGCCCGCCACCCCTGGCCGTCCCCTCCGGCCGGTCCTGGGCCGTCTCTTGTGGATCTTCGTGGATCGGGCCGCGTTGCCGGATGCGGTGCGTCGCAAGGCGCCGGAGTGCCCCCAGGGCGGTGTCCTCCGGGCAGTTCGGCAACACGGCGAGGTTCCCCCGGCCTTCGGCCGGGAGGTGCCCCCAGTAGCCGGCGGCGCG
>NZ_JBHWJL010000460.1:0-2713 GCF_042731495.1 Streptomyces sp. NPDC059853 | reverse complement strand
GGTGTTGTGTATATGAGACAGGGGTGGCCCCGTGGGTGGGGGCCACCCTCACACGTTCAGGACCGCCGGGCCGAAGGCCCGGGGTTTCACTTGCCCTTGGCGGCTTCCTTCAGCTTGGAGCCCGCGGACACCTTGACGCTGTACCCGGCGGGGATCTGGATCGGCTCGCCGGTCTGCGGGTTGCGGGCGGTGCGCGCCGCGCGGTGGGTGCGCTCGAAGGTCAGGAAGCCGGGGATGGTGACCTTCTCGTCCCCCTTGGACACGATCTCCCCGGTGATCTCCGCGAAGGCCGCCAGCACAGCGTCGGCGTCCTTCCGGGTCACCTCGGCGCGCTCGGACAGAGCGGCCACCAGCTCACTGCGGTTCATATTTCGTACTCCCGTGTTCTTCCTTGCCGATGAGGCGTGAGATCGAAGCCGATGCTGCCAGGACCCTCGGACAGTTCCCGGACCCGGGTCGGCTTTCGTGACCCTCGCGCCCGGATACGCATCCTGCCCCCACCAGTGGTGTGAAGGCCAATCCGGCGCCCGCGGTGTCACACGAAGAGTCCTGGCGTCCGTACCGGGGCTCAGCCTCCGGGTCACCCTACGGGGGCCGCCACCGGCCCCGGCAACCGACTCGCCGGGGCGGGCCGGGGCCAGGGCCGTACGGAACGTGCGGGGGGCCGTGACGCGCCCCTGGGGCCGGTTGTTACGCCTCGTCGGCGTGGGTGGCCTCGGCGGCCTCCCGGACGGCACCGGAGACGGCGCCGGAGACCTTCTCGTTGAAGACCGACGGGACGATGTAGTTGGCGTTCAGCTCGTCCTCGCCCACGACATCGGCCAGCGCGCGGGCGGCGGCCAGCATCATCGCGGTGTTGACGGTGCGCGACTGGGCGTCGAGCAGACCGCGGAAGACCCCGGGGAAGACCAGCACGTTGTTGATCTGGTTGGGGAAGTCCGAACGGCCGGTGGCCACCACGGCGGCGGTCTGCCGGGCGATGGCCGGATCGATCTCCGGGTCGGGGTTGGCGAGCGCGAACACGATCGCGCCGTCCGCCATGGCCGCGACATCGTCCGCGTCCAGCACGTTGGGGGCGGAGACGCCGATGAAGACGTCCGCGCCGACGATGGCGTCCTTGAGGGTGCCGGTGACGCCGTCGGGGTTGGTGTTGTCGGCGATCCAGCGCAGCGGGGTGCCGGGCGCGGCGTCCACCAGGTCGGTGCGGCCGGCGTGCACCACGCCGTGGATGTCGGTGACGACGGCGTGCTTGACGCCCGCCGCCAGCAGCAGCTTGAGGATCGCGGTACCGGCGGCGCCGGCGCCCGACATCACCACGCGCACGTCCGCCAGTTCCTTGCCGACGACGCGCAGCGCGTTGTGCAGGGCCGCGAGCACCACGATGGCGGTGCCGTGCTGGTCGTCGTGGAACACCGGGATGTCCAGGGCCTCGCGCAGCCGCGCCTCGATCTCGAAGCAGCGGGGGGCGGAGATGTCCTCCAGGTTGATGCCCGCGAAGCCGGGGGCGATGGCCTTGACGACCTCGACGATGGCGTCGGTGTCCTGGGTGTCCAGGCAGATCGGCCAGGCGTCGATGCCGGCGAACCGCTTGAAGAGGGCGGCCTTGCCCTCCATGACGGGCAGCGCGGCCTGCGGGCCGATGTTGCCCAGGCCCAGCACGGCGGAGCCGTCGGTCACCACGGCGACGCTGTTGCGCTTGATGGTCAGCCGGCGGGCGTCCTCGGGGTGCGCGGCGATCTGCGTGCAGACCCGGGCCACGCCCGGTGTGTAGATCATCGACAGGTCGTCGCGATTGCGAATCGGATGTTTGGAGGTCATCTCGATCTTGCCACCGAGATGCATCAGGAACGTGCGGTCGGAGACCTTGCCGAGCGCGACGCCCTCGATGCCGCGCAGCTTTTGCACGATCTCATCGGCGTGGGCCGTGGAGGAGGCGGCGATCGTGACGTCGATGCGCAGCTTCTCGTGGCCGGATGCGGTGACGTCGAGGCCGGTGACGGAGCCACCGGAGGACTCCACGACGGTGGTGAGCTGACTGACCGCCGTACCGCTGGCCGGAACTTCCAGCCGGACAGTCATCGAGTACGAGACGCTGGGCGCCGTTGCCATGACCGACTTCCTTCACTTTCTCCATCACGCGTGCCCCCGAATGGTCGCACCTACCGTGGAGTAGCCGGTAACCCAGGGGCGATGACCTATATGACCGTAACCACGGAAAGGGGGCACGCGGGCACGAAAGGTGCCGCGTGATGTGAGAAAAGTCTTGACACCGACCCGCCAGCTCGCCTCGCGGCAAGTGGTCGCTCGTAGCGACAATGGTTGGGCCCGGGGGCATGGATCGGGCCGGTGCCACCTAAAGCGTAACAAACCATGGCAGAACACAACTAGCCGTCCGGGCCCGGCCTTCGCCTGTTCCTCGTTCTACCTCATCCGCACGGCGCATATGCCTCCGGAACCGCCCCGGAGCGGGTCACAGCCCGCGCAGCAGGTCCGGCACCCCGCGCCCGTCCGGCTCGTCCGCCGCGCCGGCCAGCACCGTCAGCCGCTGGGTCGCCCGGGTCAGCGCCACGTACAGCACCCGCAGCCCCGCCGGGGACTCGTCCGCGATCTCCGCCGGGCTCACCACCAGCGTCGCGTCGTACTCCAGGCCCTTCGCCTCCAGCGAGCCCAGCACCAGCAGCCGCTCGTCCTCCCCCGCCAGCCAGCCGCGCAC
>NZ_JBHWJL010000459.1:0-2718 GCF_042731495.1 Streptomyces sp. NPDC059853 | reverse complement strand
CCGCACCACATCCGTTCACCACCACGAGGGGGAGCCGTGACCGACGGCATCGCCGCCGCCCGGCTGTATCTGTGCACCGACGCCAGAAAGCGGCAGGGCGACCTGCCCGACTTCCTGGACGCGGTGCTGGCCGGCGGCGTCGACATCGTGCAGCTGCGCGACAAGAGCCTGGAGGCCGCCGAGGAACTGGAACTGCTGGAGGTCTTCGCCGACGCCTGCCGGCGGCACGGCCGGCTGCTCGCCGTCAACGACCGGGCGGACGTCGCGCACGCCGCCCGCGCCGACGTGCTCCACCTCGGCCAGGGCGATCTGCCGGTGCCCGCCGCCCGCGCGCTGCTCGGCGACCGGGTGCGCATCGGCCGGTCCACCCACAGCCGGGACCAGGTGGACGCCGCGCTCGCCCAGCCCGGCGTCGACTACTTCTGCACCGGCCCCGTCTGGCCCACCCCCACCAAACCCGGCCGGGCCGCCCCCGGGCTGCCACTGGTGCGCTACGCCGCCTCGCTGCGCCCCGCCCGCCCCTGGTTCGCGATCGGCGGCATCGACGCGGGCAACCTCGACCAGGTCCTGGAGGCCGGGGCCCGGCGGATCGTGGTGGTCCGCGCCCTCACCGAGGCCGACGACCCGGGAGCCGCGGCCGGCGCGCTCGCCGCGCGGCTGCGCGCCGGGTGATGCCGCACGCCCGTCCGGGGACCGGACACGCGTGGGAGATCGCCGTCGCTCTGGGTAGCCTGCGCGCATGGCCCTTGGGATTCCGTCCACGATGAATGACCGGGCGCACACGGTGCGCGATCTCCTCGCCGCCGGTAAGCGTTCCTACTCCTTCGAATTCACCCCGCCCAGGACCGAGCAGGGTGAGCGCACCCTGTGGAACGCCATCCGCCGGGTCGAGGCCGTGGGCCCGACCTTCGTCTCCGTGACCTACGGGGCCGGCGGCTCCTCCCGCGAGCGCACCGTGCGGGCCACCGAGCGGATCGCCACCGAGACGACCCTCACCCCGGTCGCCCACCTCACGGCCGTCAACCACTCCGTGTCCGAGCTGCGCAACATCATCGGCCAGTACGCGGACGGCGGCATCCGCAACATGCTGGCCCTGCGCGGCGACCCGCCCGGCGACCCGATGGGGGAGTGGGTGCCGCATCCGCGCGGTGTGACCTACGCCGCTGAACTGGTCAGCCTGATCAAGGAGTCGGGCGATTTCTGTGTCGGGGTCGCGGCATTTCCGGAGATGCATCCGCGATCCACCGACTGGGAGACGGATATCCGGCATTTCATCAACAAGTGCCGGGCCGGGGCGGACTTCGCGCTCACCCAGATGTTCTTCAATCCCGAGGACTACCTGCGGCTTCGTGACCGGGTGGCCGCCGCGGGATGCGATGTCCCGATCATCCCGGAAATCATGCCGATCGCCAATCTCCGGCAGATCGAACGCTTCAAGCAGCTCAGCAACTCCACCTTCCCCGAAGAGCTGGAGAATCGGCTCCGCGCGGTCAAGGACGATCCGATGGCTGTACGCTCGGTCGGGATCGAGTTCGCCACCGAGTTGTGTGCGCGGTTGATGGAAGAGGACATCCCCGGTCTGCACTTCGTCACGCTGAACACCACGCTGCACTCGACGGCGACGCTGGACGTCTACAAGAACCTCGGTCTGCACCGGGCGGACCTCGAACACGGCTGAGTACAGCTGAGAGGGGCGTACATGGGCTGGACGGTCCTCTACATCGCGTTCGGAATCGTCTCCCTGTGGCTGCTGGGTGAGGTGCTGCTCCAGTACAAGGCCAGACTCCGCTGGCGGCTGCTCGCCTTCTTCGGCTTCCTGGCCGTGGTGTTCGGCGTGATCCTGCCCTACGTCCCGGTGATCGCGCTGGGCACCGTCGCCTTCGCGACCGGCCAGACGTTCGTGACCCTGTCCTTCCGGCGCGGCTTCTCCACCGGCTGGGCGCTCGGCGGCCGGCCGGGCAACAGCAAGCGGCGCCGCCGCGAGGGCGGCGACGAGCCGGTGGAGATGCGGCCGATGGACCCGGTCGGCGAGGACGAGGCCGACTACGACGCCCCGCCGCCCCCGCCCGCCCCGCCGGGCGAGACGGCGGGCCCGGAGAACGGCGGCTACGACGAGTGGGGCCGGCCGCTGCCCCCCCAGCAGCCGGAGCACGGGCAGCAGCCGCAGGGCCAGGACCCGGAGCAGGACCTGTACGCCGCCCCGCCGCAGCCCCAGGAGACGGTGTACGGGGACGGCTACCACGACCAGCGGCAGCAGCCGTACGCCGAGCCGTACGCGGGCGCCACCGCCGGCTACGAGAGCGGCGGGTACGACACCGGCGGCGGCTACGACGGTTACGGCACGCCCTACGGCGAGCAGCAGACCGCGCCGGGGCAGCAGCAGTACCAGCAGGACTACGGCAACCAGTGGCAGAGCGCCGACCCGTACTACCAGGAGACACCGCCCGGCGGTGTCTGGGTGCCGCAGCAGCGCGAGACCGCCGCCACCGGCACCCCGCCCCAGGACGGCGGCTACGGCTACCCGCCCCAGCAGGACCCGTACCCCCCGCAGCCCCAGCAGCACGGCTACGACCCGGCGGCGGACCAGGGGTACTACTACAACGAGCAGCAGCGCTACTGACCCGGGAGGGCGGGGCCCGTACCGGCCCCGCCCTCCCGGCGGTTCCGCGCCGCCCCGCCCGGTCCGCCGTGCCTTCCCCGCGCCTCGCCCCGCACCCG
>NZ_JBHWJL010000458.1:0-2742 GCF_042731495.1 Streptomyces sp. NPDC059853 | reverse complement strand
AGGTGACGGTGCTCGACGACGGGTCCGGCGCCGCCGTGCCGGCCGCCCGGGCGGCCGCCGGGGGCGGGCACGGGCTGACGGGGATGCGGGAGCGGGCCGCCGCGCTGGGCGGCAGCTGTGAGACCGGGCCGCTGGAAGGCGGCGGCTTCCGGGTACGGGTGGTGCTGCCGCTGCGGTCACCGGGCGGCCCCGCCGTGGAGCGGTCCGGTGCGGACCGCGGGTGGACGCATCCGTGCGTCTGAGAGGGAGTACGCATGATCCGGGTCGTCCTGGCCGATGACCAGGCGCTGCTGCGCAGCGCGTTCCGGGTGCTGGTGGAGTCCGAGCCGGACATGACGGTCACCGGGGAGGCGTCGGACGGCGCGGCGGCGCTGGCGGTGGTGCGCGAGCGGGGCGCGGACGTGGTGCTGATGGACATCCGGATGCCGGGCCTCGACGGGCTGGCGGCGACCCGGGAGATCAGCGCCGATCCGCTGCTGAGCGGGGTGCGGGTGGTCATCCTCACCACGTTCGAGTCCGACGACTACGTGGTGGAGTCGCTGCGGGCGGGCGCGTCCGGGTTTCTGGGCAAGGGGGCGGAGCCGGGGGAGCTGCTGTCGGCGATCCGGCTGGTGGCGGCGGGCGAGGCGCTGCTGTCGCCGGCCGCGACGCGTTCGCTGATCACCCGGTTCCTGGCCACCGGGGAGCGGGACGGCGGCGGGCAGCCGGCCGCGGATCTCGACGTGCTGACCGCGCGGGAGCGCGAGGTGCTGGTGGAGGTGGCGGGCGGGCTGTCGAACGACGAGATCGCGGCCCGCCTGGAGGTCTCCCCGCTGACGGTGAAGACCCACATCAACCGGCTGCTGACGAAGCTGGCGGCGCGGGACCGGGCGCAGCTGGTGATGACCGCGTACGAGACGGGTCTGGTGCGGCCCAGGTTCCCGGGCTGAGTCCGGCCGGAACGGTGCGGTGCGCTCCGTTCCGGCCGGGTGGCGCGCGGGGCGGTCAGGGCAGGGCGAGCATCTGCTCCAGGGCCGCCTTGGCGTACTTCTCGGTCTCCGGGTCGACCGTGATGCGGTTGACGGTGCGGCCGGCGGCCAGCGCCTCCAGCGTCCACACCAGGTGGGGCAGGTCGATGCGGTTCATGGTGGAGCAGAAGCAGACGGTGCGGTCGAGGAAGACGATCTCCTTGCCCTCGGCGGCGTAACGATTCGCCAGCCGGCGGACCAGGTTCAGCTCGGTGCCGATGGCCCACTTCGAGCCGGCCGGGGCCGCCTCCAGGGTCTTGATGATGTACTCGGTCGATCCGACGTAGTCGGCGGCGGCCACCACCTCGTGCCGGCACTCGGGGTGCACCAGGACGTTGACGCCGGGGACCCGGGCCCGTACGTCCTCCACCGACTCCAGCGAGAACCGGCCGTGCACCGAGCAGTGGCCGCGCCACAGGATCATCCTGGCGTCCCGCAGCTGGTCGGCGGTGAGCCCGCCGCCGGGCTTGTGCGGGTTGTAGACGACGCAGTCCTCCAGGGACATGCCCAGGTCGCGGACGGCGGTGTTGCGGCCGAGGTGCTGGTCGGGGAGGAACAGCACCTTCTCGCCCTGCTCGAACGCCCAGCGCAGGGCGCGTTCGGCGTTGGAGGAGGTGCAGATGGTGCCGCCGTGCCGGCCGGTGAAGGCCTTGATGTCGGCGGAGGAGTTCATGTAGGAGACGGGCACCGTGGTGGCGGCGACGCCGGCCTCGGTGAGGACGTCCCAGGCCTCGGCGACCTGCTCGGCGGTGGCCATGTCGGCCATGGAGCAGCCGGCGGCCAGGTCGGGGAGGATGACCCGCTGGTCGTCGGTGGTGAGGATGTCGGCGGACTCGGCCATGAAGTGGACGCCGCAGAAGACGATGTACTCGGCGTCCGGCCGGGCGGCGGCGTCGCGGGCGAGCTTGAAGGAGTCGCCGGTGACGTCGGCGAACTGGATGACCTCGTCGCGCTGGTAGTGGTGTCCCAGGACGAACACCCGGTCGCCGAGCTGTTCCTTGGCGGCCCGGGCCCGGGCGACCAGGTCCGGGTCGGAGGGGGAGGGGAGGTCGCCGGGGCAGTCCACGCCGCGCTCGCTGGCGGCGTCGGCCTCGCGGCCGAGCAGCAGCAGGGCCAGGGGGCTGGGCCGGACATCCAGGGGATCGGCGGTGCTCGGGGCGGTGTTCACGGCCACCCAACCCTTTCCGGCGTGTCCACGCCTTTTCGTCTATCTGACGCTATGGATGATAGCGGCACCGTGCCCGTTTGACGACGGTGAAAGCGTCAATGTGACGCATCCCCGGTTCCGGGGCACCGGGGGTGTGCGAGCATGGGAAGAAGGGAAAGACACCCGCCCAGAACGGAATGATTCCGTGGGGCTTTCTGTTGGAGCAGCCGGCAGAGGATTCCGTACTACCCGGGAGAGAAGCAGATGTCCGTATCGGACAAGACCGCTGTGAGCGACGGCATCATCCTTTCCGACGCTGCCGCGGCCAAGGTGAAGAGCCTGCTGGAGCAGGAAGGCCGCGACGACCTCGCACTGCGCGTGGCGGTCCAGCCGGGCGGCTGCTCCGGGCTGCGCTACCAGCTCTTCTTCGACGAGCGCTCGCTCGACGGTGACGTCGTCAAGGACTTCGACGGCGTCAAGGTCGTCACCGACCGGATGAGCGCCCCGTACCTGGGCGGCGCCTCCATCGACTTCGTCGACACCATCGAGAAGCAGGGCTTCACCATCGACAACCCCAACGCCACCGGC
>NZ_JBHWJL010000457.1:0-2746 GCF_042731495.1 Streptomyces sp. NPDC059853 | reverse complement strand
CACCTCCTCCGGCTGCCGTTCGGCTTCCACGTCCGGGCGGCGGCCACCGGGCAGTATCTTGGCCACCCAGTGCGAACGCCCGGCCACCAGCGGTGCGAGCACCGCGAGGATGAGCACATAGCTGGCGATGAAGGGCGAGAGCCGTGGATCGAGCCCCGCGGTCGCCGCCATGGTGGCGAGGATGAGCGCGAACTCCCCTCGGGCCAGCAGCGTGGTGCCCACATTGGCCGTCGGTTGCGGTCCGAACCCGTAGATGCGGGCCGCGACGATACCGGCGGTCAGGTTCATCGCCAGGGTGATGACGACGGCGATCAGCACCGGGACGATGACCGTGCCGATGTCGCCCGGGTCGATGGACAGACCGAAGCCGAAGAAGAAGATCGCGGCGAAGGCGTCCCGCAGCGGATGCACGAGATCGCGGATCCTGCTCCCGGACGCGGTGTTGCCGAGGATCAGACCCACCATGAAGGCACCGATCGCGTCGGCGACGCCGAACTTCTCGGAGATCCCGGCCACCAGCACGGCCGCGCCGAGGAACGAGATGACCAGCAGCTCGTTGTCCTTGATCGCGAACAGCTTGCCGATGACCTTGGTGCCGAAGCGGGCAGCCAGCGCCAGCAGCAGCAGGAAGGCGAAAGCCTTGCCGATCTGGCCGGCGGTCTCCGCGAGGTCGTCCGCGCCCGAGATGATCGGCTGGAGCGCGGCCAGGTACATGGCGAGGAAGATGTCCTCCACCACGATGATGCCCAGGATCGGCTTGGTCTCGGGGTTTCCGATCCGCCCGAGGTCCACGAGGATCTTGGTGACGATCGCGGAGGAGGAGATCCCCAGGACACCGGCGAAGACGAACGCCTCCGAGGTACCCCAGCCCATCATGAAGCCGAAGGCGAGCCCGGCTCCCACGTTGAGGAGGAGATAGAAACATCCCGCGATGGCCATCTTCTTGCCACCGGTCTTGAGATCGTCCATGTGGAACTCAAGGCCGAGGTAGAACAGCAGGAGTACCAGCCCGAGGGCGGAGAGCATCTCCAGGTCGTGCGGGTCGTCGAGCAGGACGAAGCCGGGGGTGTGGGGTCCGAGGAGAATCCCGGCGAGGATGAAGAGCGGAATGGTCGGCAATCCGATGCGGCTGCCAAGGCGGGCCAGAACAGCGGCGGCGACGAAGGCGCCACCCATGGCAAGCAGAGTGTCAGCATGTCCCATGGCCGTCACCTGGGGGGTGTGACGGTCGGGAACGGGCGGAAGCCGATGCGGGCGGGCGTCGTCAAGTGGATGTCTCCTCCTGGGCGTCCGGACGTCTCGGTCAAGTGAGCGTCAAGAAAGCGTTAATAGTTAGCTTACCAAACCATTTTTTGGTCCGGTTTTCTTCCCGTGACCTCCGTATGACCTGCGTCACGCGTCACCGGACGCTCACAGCGGGAGACGGACACCCCACTGTGGCCCGGCGAACCCGTCCCACCCGCACGTCATGCCCCACGGCGGCCGCCGCGGCCCGCGTCCTGGGAGTAACACCCACCATGGCCGAAAACTTCCGCGCGCCCGGACGACGGGAACGGCTACCCGGGGCAGGTTAGTTGTGTTCGTGCCCGGATGAGCAGTGCCCCCGGGCGCAAACGCTCATCCCCTCATGGACAACACGAAGGAGAGAACGCCGAGATGGTGTTCAAGAAGCTGCTCGGAGCCCTCGGAGTGGGCGGCCCCACCGTGGACACGGTCCTGGACGGCGGCCCGCAGGGCCTCGCCGTGCTGCCGGGCGGCGCCCTGACCGGGCGGGTGGAACTGCGCGGCGGCTCCACCGAGACGGAGATCTCCCACATCACCCTGCACCTCGTGGCCCGCGTCGAAGCCGACGGCCAGGGCTTCGGCGGGCGCGACGCCGAGGGTTACGTCGCCTTCGACCAGGTCACGGTCGGCGGCGGCTTCCGGCTCGGCGCGGAGGAACAGCGCTCCGTACCGTTCACCGTCCATCTGCCGTGGGAGACCCCGGTGACCGAGCTGTACGGTCAGCCGCTGGGTGTCGTCCTCGGCGTCCGTACCGAACTCGCCGTGTCCGGCGCCAAGGACAAGGGCGACCTCGACCCGCTGCGGGTGGCGCCGCTGCCCGTGCAGGAGGCGATCCTCCAGGCGTTCGGCAACCTCGGCTTCGGCTTCCGCACCGCCGACCTGGAACTGGGCACGATCCCCGGCACCGGGCAGCGCCTGCCGTTCTTCCAGGAGATCGAACTCACGCCCTCGCCGCAGTACGCGCACCTGATGAACGAGGTCGAGGTGACCTTCCTCACCACCCCGGCCGGAGTGGAGATCATCCTGGAGGCCGACAAGCGCGGCGGCTTCTTCGGCCAGGGCGGGCAGGACACCCTGATGCGCTTCACCGCCCAGCACAGCGACGCCGAACAGCGCGACTGGAACGCCGAGGTCGCCTCCTGGCTGGAGCAACTCGCCACCCGGCAGGAGCAGCGGCGCGGCGCCATGGGGTACGGCCAGGGCGGCTACGGGCAGGGCGGTTTCCCCCAGCAGGGCCACCCGCACGGCGGTTACCCGCACCAGGGGTACCCGCAGGGCGGCTACCCGGGCGACCAGCAGCGCTCCGGCCCCGGCATGGGCGGCGTCATCGCGGGCGCGGCGGCCGGTGTCGCCGTCGGCGCGCTCGGCGCCTACGCCATCGGCGAGATGATGGACGGCGACGACGGGGACGCCGAAGCCGCCGAGGACTTCGGCGGCGACGAGGAGTGACAAGGGTGACGGC
>NZ_JBHWJL010000456.1:0-2753 GCF_042731495.1 Streptomyces sp. NPDC059853 | reverse complement strand
GTGTCGAACAGCCGCCCGAGCAGCTTGGCGCGGTCCTCCGCCCCGGCGCGCAGGAAACGCGCGAAGTCGCCCTGCGGAAGCAGCACGACCTGGCAGAACTGCTCCCGGTTCATGCCGAGCAGCCCGCTCAGTTCCTCACCGATCTCCTGGTGGGAGCGGCTGAGAGCCCGCCACGTACCGTCGCCGCCCGGCGTGCGCTCGCGCAACGCGCTGTACGCCCGCTCGACGGTGAACCCGCTGCCGCGCTTCTTGGGCCGCTCCCGCTCCGGGCGACGGGTGACCTCCAGCCGTCGCCCGCCGACGGTGAGGTCGAGGACGACCTCGGTCGGGGTGCCCGGGTCGGCGTGGTCGCTGCGCAGACCGCCGGGTGCCTGCTGCCGGGCCCCGGGCACCGAGCCGTACAGCGCGTAGCAGACGCCGTCCAGGATGGCGGTCTTGCCGGCGCCGGTCGGCCCGTGCAGCAGGAAGAGGCCGCCGGACGAGAGCGCGTCGAAGTCGATGTGCTGGGTGCCGCCGAACGGTCCGAACGCGGTGAGGGTGAGCCGGTGCAGTCTCACGCGCCGCCCTCCCGTACCCGGACGGTCTCCAGGGCGCGGCGCAGCTCGGCGCGTTCGCGCGCGTCGAGTTCCTGGCCCGGGCGGACGTGGGCGATGAAGTCCTCGGCGATCCGCTGGTCGTCCCGGCCGCGCAGCCGCTCGGCGTAACTGCGGCGGTCCTCGGACGCGGTGCGTTCGGGCGCGAACGCGAGGGCGAGCAGGTGCGGGAACCGGGCGGAGAGCCGGGCCATGGGCTCGGCGGGGCGGGCCGGGTCGGTGAGGGTGGCCTCGACCCAGTGTGCGCGGTGCGGTTCCAGCGCCGGGTCGGCCAGCAGGTCCGCCAGCCGTCCGCTGATCCGTGCCAGGGGGCGGGGCACGGGGCAGTCGAGGCGTTCGGCGTGCACGGCCCCGGTGGCGTCGAGATCGACGAGCCACATCGACTTGCGGTGGGCGGCCTCGGAGAAGGAGTACGCGAGCGGTGAGCCGGAGTAGCGCACCCGGGCGGTGAGGGTCTGGCAGCCGTGCAGATGGCCGAGAGCGGCGTAGTGCACGCCGTCGAAGAGGGTCACGGGGACGGAGGCGGCGCCACCGGCGGTGATGTCGCGCTCGCTGTCGGAGGTGGCGCCGCCGGTGACGAAGGCGTGCGCGAGTACGACGGCGCGCGTCCCGTCCGGGCGGGCGGCCAGGTCCGCCCGCACCCGGTCCATGGCGGCGCCGAGCACGGCGCTGTGCCGGGCGGCCTCGACGGCGAACTCCTCCCGTACGAGGGCGGGTTCGAGGTAGGGCAGCCCGTAGACGGCGACATCCCCGTACGCGTCGCGCAGCAGGACGGGACGGTCGCAGGCGGCCGGGTCGGTCAGCAAATGGATACCGGCGCCCGCCATGAGCGGGGCGCCGACGCCGAGCCGCCGGGCGGAGTCGTGGTTGCCGGAGATCATGACGGCGGCGATCCCGGCCTCGGCGAGCCGCCGCAGCGCGTGGTCGAACAACTCCACGGCGGCGAGCGGCGGTACGGCCCGGTCGTAGATGTCCCCGGCGACGAGCACGGCGTCGACCTGCCGGGCGCGGGCGGTGTCGACGAGATGGTCGAGAAACCGCCGCTGCGCGTCGAGCAACGGCACCCGGTGCAGCCCGCGCCCCAGATGCCAGTCGGAGGTGTGCAGAAACCTCACCGAACGCCGCCCTCTTCTCCCTCACCGGCCCACCCGGCGGGGGCCGCACTTCCGGAGAACAACGCTAAGGGCTCGGACGGACCCGACCGCGCGGGGGTGTGAACTGCGCGCCCGGTGATGTCCCGGCGGCTGACCGACGCCGACGGCGCCACGGGATACCCCGCCGGTGCGGGGTGGCACCGGCCCCGGCGAGCCCGGATCAGCCAAACGGGCTGCCTGCCCCGTGTGTGCGGGACACCATGGACCTCCTGGCTGACGGTGGCGGCGACGAGGAAACCGAACACCAGGAGCTGGTAACACTGCACCGGACCCCGGATCCCCACGCTGCAGACGGACGTCACCACGGAGAGGAGCCCCCGGTGACGATCACCCCCCTGCGATGCGTTCTCACCCGGCGGACGAAGTCCACACATCCCCAGAAAGAGGACGAGCACGCTCGCTCACCAGACCGGAAAGGAGCAGGACTTCACCCTCAGAACCCACGACCACACCCACCAGCCGACAAACGACGAGGGCCGGCCCGTGTCCCACCGCCCGACGCACCCCCGAAGCGGACACGCACCGACTCCCCCACGACAGCCCTGGAACACGGCGGCCAAGCACCCGCATACTCGGAGCGTCAGCGGTGATGTCCCATCTCAGGCAAGACCTACACCAGACCCTTATGCGAGCTATGCCGGAATCTCAACTAGTAAGTAAAAACAACGCCCTCAGGCGATAGAGTCGCAGCTCACGCCCTGTGGTCCCCGCGCATGCGGGGGTGGTCCCGGTGACATCGTGATCAGGAGCTACGCCGGAGGGTGGTCCCCGCGCATGCGGGGGTGGTCCCGATCCCGATGTGGCGCTGATCACCCGAGTTTTGTGGTCCCCGCGCATGCGGGGGTGGTCCCTGACTGAGCCCGTATCCACGGGCGGCAGCCGAGTGGTCCCCGCGCATGCGGGGGTGGTCCCGCTTATGATTCTCGGCAGACGCAACCACTGCGGTGGTCCCCGCGCATGCGGGGGTGGTCCCCACGACAGCCGGTTCCCCGGCGAACTCGTGAGG
>NZ_JBHWJL010000455.1:0-2756 GCF_042731495.1 Streptomyces sp. NPDC059853 | reverse complement strand
GGTGTCCACTGCGTATGTCTAGGTCGTGGGCCCGGTCGCCACCGTGCTGTGCGCGGCGGTGGACACCGGTCAGGGGTTCGCGACGCTCGCCCGGCAGATCGTGCAGGACGTGCTGGGGGTCGAGGAGGTGCATGTCGCGCCGGTCGACACCGACCAGCCACCGGCGGGGCCGGGGCTGCGCGGCCGGCACACCTGGGTGTCCGGCGGGGCGGTGGAGCGGGCCGCGAAGATGGTCCGCACCCAGCTGCTCCAGCCGCTGGCCTCGACGTTCGGGATGTCCCCGGAGCTGCTGACCATCGCGGACGGCAAGATCACCTCGTACGACGGGGTGCTCAGCACCACGGTCGCCGAGGCGCTGGAGGGCAAGGAGCTGTGGGCCACGGCGCAGTGCCGCCCGCACCCCACCGAGCCGCTGAACGCCGCCGGGCAGGGCGACGCCTTCGTCGGGCTGGCCTTCGCGGCGGTACGGGCCGTGGTGGACGTCGACGTGGAGCTGGGCTCGGTGCGGGTGGTGGAGATGGCCATCGCGCAGGACGTGGGCCGGGTCCTCAACCCGGCGCAGCTGCGGGCCCGGATCGAGGCGGGGGTCACGCAGGGGGTGGGCACCGCGCTGATGGAGCATCTGCGGGTGGCGCGCGGGGTGGTGCGGCGCCCGGACTTCGCGGACTACGCGCTGCCGACGGCGCTGGACGTGCCGGACATCCGGATCGTGGAACTGCTGGAGGAGCGGGACGTGGTGGCGCCGTTCGGGGCGAAGGCGGCGGGCGCGGTGCCCGTCGTGGTGTCCCCGGCGGCGGTGGCGGCCGCGGTCCGGGCGGCCACCGGGCGGCCGGTCAACCGGCTGCCGATCCGGCCGCAGTCCGCGGTGGTGAACGTGAACTCCGCCGCGCAGCCGCAGCCGTAACCGGCTCCCGGGACGCCACGAGGACCGGGGGAGCCGGTCCGCGAGCGGTGGTGCGCCCCGGGCGGCTCGCGGTGTGGTGACGCCCCGCCGGCCCCGGGTGGACCGGGGTCAGGCCGCGGCGCCGAGCACCAGCAGCAGATGGGTGTCCTCCCCGTGCCGCACCGTCCCGGCGCGGTGGAACCCGTGCTTCTCCAGCAGCCGCACCGATCCGGTGTTCCCCTCGTGCGGATCGGCGTACAGCGGACGGGTCGGCTCCCGCTCCAGGAAGAGCGCGAGCGCCCGGGTGCCGATGCCCCGCCCCCAGTACGCGCGGCCCAGCCAGTACCCGAGCCACCGGCGGTCCCCGTCCGTCCAGGCCACCACGTTCCCGGCGACCTCCCCGTCGACGGTGACGGCCCGCACCAGGACCGTGGGGTCGGCGAGCACCCGTGTGGTCCAGTGCCGCATGAAGGCCTCCCGCTCCCGGGGCGGGAAGCGGGAGCGGGCGGCGGCCTCCGGGTCGTGTTCCTGGGCGAAGAACACCTCCAGGTCGGCCGGGACGACCTCCCGCAGCCGTACCCGCTCCTGTCCATCCGCCCGCTCCCGGCCCTGCCCCTGCTCCGGTCCCCGCCGCTGTTCGCTCATGGTGCGGAGTCTGCCACCGCCCACTGACAACGCCGCCCTGCCCGGCCCCGCGGCGTCCCCGCCGGTCAGCCGGCGGTGGCGCCCACGTACGCGGCCAGATGCTCGCCGGTCAGCGTCGTGCGGTCCGCGACCAGCTCGGCGGGCGTGCCCTCGAAGACGATCCGGCCGCCGTCGTGACCGGCGCCCGGGCCCAGGTCGATGATCCAGTCCGCGTGCGCCATCACCGCCTGGTGGTGCTCGACGACGATCACCGACTTCCCGGCGTCCACCAGCCGGTCCAGCAGGCCCAGCAACTGCGCCACGTCCGCCAGGTGCAGCCCGGCCGTCGGCTCGTCCAGGACGTACACCCCGCCCCGCTCCGCGAGGTGCCCGGCCAGCTTCAGCCGCTGCCGTTCCCCGCCGGAGAGCGTGGTGAGCGGCTGTCCGAGGCTGAGGTAGCCGAGCCCGGCGTCCGCGAGCCGGTCCAGGACGCGGCGCGCGGCCGGCAGGGGCGCCTCGCCGCCGGTGCCGAAGAACTCCCGGGCCCGCTCCACCGGCATCGCCAGCACCTCGCTGATGTCCCGGCCGCCCAGCCGGTACTCCAGCACCGCGGGCTGGAACCGCTTCCCCTCGCACTCCTCGCAGGGAGTGGCGACACCGGCCATCATCGCCAGGTCGGTGTAGATCACCCCGGCGCCGTTGCACTGCGGGCAGGCGCCCTCGGAGTTGGCGCTGAACAGCGCGGGCTTGACCCCGTTGGCCTTGGCGAACGCCTTGCGGATGGGCTCCAGCAGCCCGGTGTAGGTGGCCGGGTTGGAGCGCCGCGAGCCGCGGATCGCCTCCTGCCCGATCGCCACCACCTCCTGCCCGGCGGCCTCCGCCTGGCCGGGCAGCGCGCCGTGCACCAGGGAACTCTTCCCCGACCCGGCGACGCCGGTGATCACGGCGAGCACGCCCAGCGGGATGTCGACGTCCACCTCGCGCAGGTTGTGGGTGGCCGCGCCCCGGATCTCCAGCGCGCCGGTGGGGGTGCGGACCTTCTCCTTCAGCGCCGTCCGGTCCTCCAGGTGCCGGCCGGTGACGGTGTCCCCGGCCCGCAGCCCGGCCACCGTGCCCGTGTAGCAGACCCGCCCGCCCGCCGCGCCGGCGCCGGGGCCGAGGTCGATCACGTGGTCGGCGATGGCGATCGTCTCGGGCTTGTGCTCGACGACCAGCACGGTGTTGCCCTTGTCGCGCAGCCGCAGCAGCA
>NZ_JBHWJL010000454.1:0-2774 GCF_042731495.1 Streptomyces sp. NPDC059853 | reverse complement strand
ATCTGGAGCAGACCGTCCGCGAACGCCTCCTGGATCAGCTGGTCACGCGGCCCGATGATGGTGGGCGGGATCTCCGCGGCGGCGGCGGAGAAGATCTCCCCCATCGGCATCCCCTCGAAGTAGGGGTGCGTGGCCTCCTGGACGACCGACTCCTGCTGGGCCACCAGGGACGACGGGAAGCTGCCGCGCTCGGCGAAGAGCTTGGCCTGCTGCTCGGGGGCGGTCAGCCACGCGGCCAGCTTGACCGCTTCCTCGCGGTTGCTGCCCGCCTCGGGCACACCGACGAAGGCACCGCCCCAGTTGGACGGCACGGGCGCGGGAGCGGCGTCCCACAGACCGGCGGCGGCGTCCCCGGCCTTCTCCTGGATGTAGCCGAGCATCCAGGCCGGGCAGGAGATGGTCGCGAAGTCGCCATTGGCCATGGCGCGCTCCCACTCCGGGGTGAACTGCTTCTGGCGGGTGCTCAGGCCGCCCTCCTCGGTGCGCACGCCCAGCTCCCAGGCGGCCTGCACGGCTTCGCTGTCCTCGTAGATCAGCTCGCCCTGCGCGTCGTAGTAGCGCTCCTCGTAGCTGGAGACGACACCGTTGTACACACCACCGGGGGAGTCCACCCAGGAGACGCCGTCCGGGGCGTTCTCCTGGAACTGCTCACCGGTCTCGATGTACGCGGACCAGTCGCCGGCCCACAGCGCGCCGACCTCCTCGCGGTCGGTGGGCAGCCCGGCCGCCTCGAAGAGGTCCTTGCGGTAGCAGATGGCGGTGGGGCCGATGTCGGTGCCGAGCCCGATCAGGCGGCCGTCCGCGCTCGTGGACTGGACCAGCTTCCACGGGGCGAAGTGGCTGGTGTCGATGTCCTCGTACTCATTGAAGTCCACCCAGCGGGAGTTGAGGTCGCCCGCCATGTCGGCGATGTTGGCGACCTCGATGGCCTGGATGTCGGCCAGCCCGCTGCCCTGGGAGAGCCGGGTGAGCAGCTGGGCTATGTAGTCCTTGTTCTCGGTGATCGAGTCCTGCTCGATCTTGATGTGCGGGTTGAGGTCCATGTACTCGTCGTAGAGTCCGGCCTCCTCGTAGCCGAACTGGCCGAAGACACCGACCCTGAGGGTGATCTGGTCGCCGTCGCCGTCGTCGCTGCTCGAACAGGCGGCGAGCAGGCCGCCGGTGAGAACGGCGGTCAGACCGATCGCCATCGCTCTGGCGGTCCTGCCACGCGGGCGGTATGACACTTCGGGGGTGTTGCGCATAACGGGTCGTCCTCCTGGCGCACTGACGTTGCCTTCCCGGCCGGGTGATGCGGCGCGCGTGTGGGGGTGGGGCCTGGGTTCGGAACGTACGAGGTCTGTAGGGTTTCTGGTCTGTGGGAGCGCTCCCAGTTGTGATGGGTTGAAGGCTCCCCGAGCCCTTGGCAGGTGTCAAGGCATCGGACACGACGACTCGGTATCCGTGATGTAGTTGGAAACTGGGGCGGGTGAACGGGAGGAAAGCGATGGTTCGTACAGGACGCGGCTCCGGCCGTGACGGCAGACCGACCCTGGAGCAGGTCGCGGCCCGCGCCGGAGTCGGCCGCGGCACGGTCTCGCGCGTGATCAACGGCTCCCCCCGGGTGAGTGACCGCACCCGGGCCACGGTGGAGCAGGCGATCGCCGACCTGGGGTACGTACCCCACCGCGCGGCGCGCGCCCTGGCCGCCAACCGCGCCGACGCCATCGCCCTGGTCATCCCGGAGGCGGAGGCGCGGCTCTTCGCCGAACCGTACTTCTCCGGCATCATCCGGGGCGTCACCGCCGAGCTGGCCGACACCGACATCCAGCTGCTGCTCACCCTGATCCGCACTCCGAAGGAACGGCAGCGCTTCGGCCAGTACGCCTCCAGCCGGCGGGTGGACGGCGTGCTGCTCGTCTCCGTCCACGGTGATGACCCCCTGCCGGACCTGCTCACCGAGATCGGCATGCCCGCCGTCATGAACGGCCGCCGCTCGGCGCAGGAGTCCTTCCCGCACGTCGACTGCGACAATCTCGGCGGCGCCCAGCTCGCGGTCGAGCATCTGCTGGGACGCGGCCGCGGCACGGTCGCCACCATCACCGGACCGCTGGACATGTACGCGGCCCAGTGCCGGCTGGCCGGCTACCGCGAGGCGCTGCGGGCCGCCGGCCGTGAGGCGGACGAGGACCTGGTGGCGCACGGCGACTTCACCGAGGAGAGCGGCCACGCGGCGATGCGGGCACTGCTGCGCCGCCGCCCTGGTCTCGACGCGGTGTTCTGCGCCTCCGACCTGATGGCGATCGGTGCGCGGCGGGCGCTGCGGGAGGTCGGCCGCACCGTGCCGGGGGACGTGGCGCTGGTCGGGTTCGACGACTCCTCGATGGCCCGGCACATGGACCCGCCGCTGACGAGCGTCCGGCAGCCGATGGAGGGGATGGGACGGGCGATGACCCGGGCCCTGCTGGCGGAGATCTCGGACGGCGGTCAGGAGCGCCCGCACCTGGTGCTGCCGACGGAGCTGGTGCGGCGTTCGTCGTCGTGACGCGGCGGGGGCGGCGCGACGATCGGACGGCTTGACGGGCGGCGCGTCGGTGCCGGTGCTGCGCGGCGCCCGATGGTGGGGCGGCGCGTGCACGTGCGGCCCGGCGGCGGGTGCGTGCGCCCGGCCCGGCGGTGGGGCACGCGTGTGTGCACACCACGCCGACGACAGAGCGGAGAGCACGCTCCGCTGACGAGGCGGCGAACGGGCGGCCCAGGGGGTGGACGGGCCCGGGTGGCGGCTGTGGGGCCCC
>NZ_JBHWJL010000453.1:0-2803 GCF_042731495.1 Streptomyces sp. NPDC059853 | reverse complement strand
CGCCCCCGGTGCCCCGGGCACGCGGGCCGAGTGGCCGGACACGGCCGCCGGGACGCCCGCGCACGGCGTTGCGCAGGGCCCTGTTCCCGGCCACGACCCGGCCCCGGGCGCCGCGGCGCCGCCGCTCGCGGCGGCCCCAGCCGCCCCGGCCGACAGCGCGGACAACGGGCCCGCACCGGCCGCCGGAACCGCCGACGGCGGACCGTCGCCGGAAGCCGGTGTTCCCGGGCAGCCCGGCTGGGCCGGGCAGACAGCTCGGAGCGACGCGGGCCCCACCGTGTCCGCCGCCCCGGCGGCAGGCACTCCGGCGCACGGAGTACCGGCCGCCGGGCCTGCCGAGGCGGTGTCCGCCGGGGGACAGGTCCCGGACGGTACGCCGGGCCGGCCGGCGTCCCCGCACGGCGACGCGGGCTCCGCCGCGACACCGGCCGGCGGTGTGCCGGTGGGCGGCCACGGCGTGGACGGCGCGACCGTCCCGCCCGTCGCCGGGGCAGAGCCGGCGCCCGGGGAGACCCCGGCCGACCCGGCCGCTGCCGGCACCGGGGCTGCCCTTCAGGCCGCTCAGCCCAGTGCGGCCGACCCCGCCGCCGGGGCCCCGCGGCCCGGCCCGGTCGCCCCGGCCGACGCCGCCGGGTCCGCCGCTTCCCCCGCCCCCGCCGCGGAAAGCGGCCCCGTGCAGCGGCCCGCCGGGTTCGGCGGCAGCGGGAGCGCGGACGAGTCCGGCTCGTGGGTGATCCCCTCCGAGGTCACCGACCCGGCCCAGCCCGTCGCGGAGGCACCCGCCGCCCCCGCCCCCGTCCCGCCGCCCGTCACCGACAGCGAGCACCCCGAGGTCTCCTACGTCCTGCGCGTCAACGGCATCGACCGGGCCGTCAGCAGCGCCTGGATCGGCGAGTCCCTGCTGTACGTGCTGCGTGAGCGCCTCGGTCTGGCCGGGGCCAAGGACGGCTGCTCGCAGGGCGAGTGCGGGGCCTGCTCGGTCCAGGTCGACGGGCGGCTGGTCGCGGCCTGCCTGGTACCGGCGGCCACCGCCGCCGGGTCCGAGATCCGCACCGTCGAGGGGCTGGGCACCGAGAGCGAACCCTCCGACGTGCAGCGCGCGCTCGCCTCCTGCGCCGTCCAGTGCGGCTTCTGCCTGCCCGGCATGGCCATGACGGTGCACGATCTCCTGGAGGGCAACCACGCGCCCACCGAACTCCAGACCCGCCAGGCCCTGTGCGGCAATCTGTGCCGCTGCTCCGGCTACCGGGGCGTCCTGGACGCCGTGCGCACGGTGATCGAGGAGCGGGCCGAGCGGGCGGAACGCGCCGAGCAGCAGTCGCCCCGCATCCCGCAGCAAGCCGGCCCGCCCGAGGGAGACGCCTGAGACGATGAGCGATCAGCCCATCGACGGCATCACCGCCGTCACCGTCGCCGGTGCCGAGACCGCGCCGGGGCCCGCCGAGGGCGCCGCCACGCTCGGTCTCGGCGCGTCCGTACCACCCGCCGACGCCGCCGCCAAGACCACCGGCGTCTACCCGTACACCGCCGACCTGTGGGCCGAGGGCCTGCTGTGGGCCGCCGTGCTGCGCGCCCCGCACCCGCGCGCCCGGATCCGCGGCATCGACACCACGGAGGCCGCGGCGCTCCCCGGGGTACGGGCCGTCGTCACGCACCTCGACGTCAAGGGCGCCCCGCCCGGGGACCGGCCGCCGCTCGCCTCCGGCGAGGTGCGGTACCACGGGGAGCCGGTGGCCGCCGTCGCCGCCGACCATCCGGAGACCGCCCGGCTGGCCGCCGCCGCGATCGCCGTCGACTACGAGGTGCTGGAGCCGGTCACCGACCCCGAGAAGGTGTTCGAGGCCGAACCGCTGCACCCCGACGGCAACATCGTCCGGCACATCCCGCTGCGCTACGGCAACCCCGACATGAACGGCGAGATCGTCGTCGAGGGCGTCTACCGCGTCGGCCGCCAGGACCCGGCGCCGATAGGAGCCGAGGCCGGTCTCGCCGTGCCGCGCCCGGACGGCGGCGTGGAGGTGTACACCGGCACCACCGACCCGCACGGCGACCGCGACCGGCTCGCGGCCTGCCTGGCCCTGGAGTCCGACCAGGTCAAGATCTATGTGACGGGCGTCCCGGGCGCGTTCGGCGACCGCGAGGACCTCGGGTTCGAACTCCCGCTCGCGCTGCTGGCCATCCGTACCGGGTCGCCGGTGAAGCTGGCGGCCACCCGCGAGGAGTCGTTCCTGGGGCACCCGCACCGGCATCCCACCATGCTGCGCTACTGGCACCACGCCGACCGCGAGGGCAAGCTGGTGAAGGTCGAGGCGCAACTGCTCATGGACGCGGGCGCGTACGCGGACGGTTCCGCCGAAGCGCTGGCCGCCGCCGTGTCGTTCGCCGCCGGGCCCTACCGGGTGCCGAACGCCGTGGTCGACGGCTGGGCGGTGCGCACCAACAACCCGCCCTCCGGGCATCTGCGCGGCGAGGGCGCCCTCCAGGTGTGCGCGGCGTACGAGGGCCAGATGGACAAGCTGGCCGCCCGGCTCGGCCTCGACCCGGCCGAGGTGCGCGCCCGCAATGTGATGAGCACCGGCGACCCGCTGCCCACCGGGCAGGCCGTCACCTGCCCGGCGCCGGTCGCCGCGCTGCTGCGCGCGGTACGGGAGACGCCGCTGCCGCCGCCGCCCGACGAGGACTGGGTGCTGCCCGGCGGCCCGGACGGCGCCGCCGACCCGGGCGCGGTGCGCCGGGGCGTCGGGTACGCGCTGGGCATGGTGCACATGCTCGGCGCGGAGGGCACCGACGAGGTGTCCACGGC
>NZ_JBHWJL010000452.1:0-2807 GCF_042731495.1 Streptomyces sp. NPDC059853 | reverse complement strand
TCGCCCCCCCCCGCCTCGAGCACCTCGGCGGACAGCCCCGCCGCGGGCCCCTCCGCCAAGAAGGCCTCGACGCCCACCAGCTCCGCCCCGTGCTCGGTGGCCCGCGCCAGCACCACCGCCCGGCCGACCCCGGGCAGCGCGCACAGCTCCCGTTCGACCTCGGCCGGCTCCACCCGGTGGCCCCGGATCTTCACCTGGTCGTCCCGCCGCCCCTCGAACGCCAGCAGCCCGCTCGGCAGCACCCGCACCAGATCCCCCGTGCGGTACAGCCGCCGCCCGCCGCGCGGGTCGAAGGGGTCGGGCACGAAGGCGCCCGCCGTCGCGGCCGGATCCCCCAGGTAACCGTGCGCCAGGCCCGCCCCGCCGACCAGCAGTTCACCGGTGCCGCCGACCGGCACCGGGTCGCCCGCGCCGTCGAGGACGTGCGCGGTGGTGCCGGAGACCGGCCGGCCGATGGGGACGGTCCCGGCCGCCGCGTCCGCGGGCGTGATGTCGTGCCAGGTGCTGAAGGTGGTGTTCTCGGTCGGCCCGTAGCCGTTGACGACCCGGCCCGGCCGGTCGGGACGGGCCAGCAGCACCGCGAGCCGCCGCGCGTCCAGCCGCTCCCCACCGGCCAGCAGCACCCGCAGCGGCGCCAGGGCGTCCGGCGCGAAGTCCACCACCTGGTGGAAGAGCGTGGCCGTCAGCCACAGCACGGTGATCCGCTCACCGGCGACGAACTCCCGCAGCCGGGCCGGGGCCAGCGCGACGTCCCGGCCGCCCACGACCAGCGTGGCTCCGGCCGCCAGCGCGCCCCACACCTCGAACGTCGCCGCGTCGAACGCCGGATGCGACAGATGCGCCACCCGGTCATCCGCGCCGATCGTCAGATAGTCCGCGTCCGGGACCAGCCGGCTGATCGCCCGGTGCGGCACCACCACCGCCTTCGGCTCCCCGGTCGAGCCGGAGGTGAACATCACATAGGCGACATCCTCCCCCGTCACCGCGGCAGGACCCGGCGCGTCCGGACCCACCGGCCGGTCCCACGACTCCTCCAGCACCAGCACCGGCGCATGACCGGCCGCCCCCGGCACCGTGTCCGCCGCGGCCCGCGCCACCAGCACCGCGTCCGCCGCCCCCAGCAGCCGGCCGATCCGCGCCGCCGGCTGCCCCGGATCCACCGGCAGATAGCCGCACCCCGCGTACAGCGCGCCCAGGAACCCGGTCACCGACCCGGCACCGCGCTCCGCCAGGACCGCCACCACCGACCCCCGGCCGAGCCCGGCCGCCCGCAGCCCGGCCGCCACCGCCCGGGCCCGTACCGCCAGTTCGCCGTACGTCAGCCGCAGCGCTCCGTCCACCAGCGCCCAAGCGCCGGGACGCCGCACCGCGTGCCGCTCGAACCGCTGGTGCACCGCCTCGTACCCGGACCCCGCACCCTCGCCGGACGGCTCGCGGACCAGCCCCGGCAGCGGCGCGTCGGGCGCCGCGAACGCCGCCGCTGCCGCCCCGATCAGCCGCTCGTGCAGCGCGCCCGCCGCCGCCGGGCTGAACAGCTCCGTGTGGTACTCCAGCTCCAGCTCCGGCTCGGCACCGTCCACGACCGACCACAGCAGCTCGTACTTGGCCGTGCCGGTCGGCCACAGCTCCCGGCGCGCCCACTGCCCCGCCAGCCGCAACCCGCCCTCGGCCCGCATCCGGTGGGTCAGCGCCACCTGCGCGAGCGGCGCGCGCGAGCGGTCCGCGCCGATCCGCAGCCCGGCCAGGATGTCCTGCAACGGCGCCCGGCGGTGCGCCAGCGCCTCCGCCACCGCCCGCCGCACCAGCCGTGCCACCTCCCGGGCCGTCGCCCGGGGCGGCAGCGTCAGCCGCACCGGCAGCGTGTCCACGAACATCCCGATCTCCGCGCCGCCGCCCGGCTCCCGCGCCGAGGCCGGTACCGCCACCACCAGATCCCGGTCGCCGGTGACCGCCGCCAGCCCCACCGCGTACGCGGCCAGCCAGGTCATGAACGGACTCAGCCGCTCCTGCCCGGCCACCGCGCGCAGCGCGGCCAGCCCGCGGGGCGCGAACGCCGCCCGGTGCACCGCCCCGCCCGTCCCCAGCACCGCGGGCCGGGGCAGATCGGCCGGCAGCGCCATCGCCCGCGGCGCCCCGGCCAGCCGGCGCCGCCAGTACGCCAGCGCCGCCGGGCCGTCCACTGCGGCCGAGCCGGCCGGCACCGCCACCGGCGCGCCGTGCGCCCCGGCGTCGTCCGCACCCGCGCAGCGCCGCCCGATCTCCTCCTCAAGCAGCGTCAGCGAGACCCCGTCGCACACCAGGTGGTGCACCGTCAGCAGCAGCACATCACCGGCCGCCCCCCGGTCCACCACCAGCGCCCGCAGCAGCGGCGGCCGGGCCGGGTCGAACGGCTCCCGCACCTCCCGGTCCAGCAGCGCCCCCAGCTCCGCATCCGACACCCCCGGCGCCGCCACCCAGCGGCACGGCACCCGCACCTGCGCCGGGTCCGCCTCCACCGCGAGCCCGGGCGCGCGGAAGCCGCGCCGCAGCGCCGGATGCGCCGCCGCCAGCCCGTCCAGCGCCGCCCGCAGCCCGGCGACGTCCAGCCGCCCGGCGAAGCGGTACACCGCCCCCACGTGGTACCGCGCGGTGCCCGGCCACAGCTGTTCCGACGCCCACAGCCGCTCCTCCGCCGCCGTCAGCGGACGTCCGGCGTCCGCCGCCGCCCCGCCCTCCCGCGCGAGCGCCGCCACCAGCCGGCCGAACTCCGGGTAGTCGTAGAGCAGATCCAGATCCACCTCGGTCCCCGTGACGGACCGCAGGCTCAT
>NZ_JBHWJL010000451.1:0-2823 GCF_042731495.1 Streptomyces sp. NPDC059853 | reverse complement strand
CGCCGGCCCCGGCCCCGACGCCCCGCACGGCTGGCTGACGGACCCGGAGGCGGCCCGCATCCCGGTCGGCGGCATCGGCGCGGACACCGCCGCGGACCTGGCGGCCGAAGCGGCGGCCGGCCGCACCGGACAGCTGTGGCTGCGCGCGCTCACCGAGCCGCGCACCACCGAGAACCTCATCGCCACCACCCCCTCCGGGGACCCGGGACGCACCGTGGTGGCCGGCGCCCACCTCGACTCCGTACCCGACGGCCCCGGCATCAACGACAACGGCGTCGCGGCGGCCGTCCTGCTGGAAGCCGCCCTCGACGCCGCCCCCCGCGCCGCCGACCCGGGCCGCGCCCGGCTGCGGTTCGCGTTCTGGGCGGCGGAGGAGTTCGGCCTGCTCGGCTCCGCCCACTACCTCGACACCCTCTCCGCCCCCGAACGCGAGGCCACCGCCCTCTATCTCAACCTGGAGATGATCGGCAGCCCCAACCACGGCCTGTACGTCCTGGACCCGGGACCCGGCGACCCGGCCTCCGCGGACATCGCCGGCCGGCTCACCGCCGCCTTCGCCGGCCTCGGCGAGACCGCGCGGCCCTTCCCGCCCGACGGCCGCTCCGACTTCGCCCCCTTCCTCGACGCCGGTATCCCCACCGGCGGCCTCTACGGCGGCTCCTACGAACCCAAGACCGAGGAGCAGGCCGAGCTGTGGGGCGGCACCCCGGGCGTCCCCCACGACCCCTGCTACCACCAGCCCTGCGACGACAGCACCGGCTGGAGCCGCACCGCCGCCGCCCTGCACGGCGAGGCGTTCCACCGGGTCCTGGAGCACTACGCCCGGCACCCCCTCGCACCCAAGGACAGGCCATGACCACCCCGCGGCTCGTCGTCGGCGCGCTCATCCGGGACGGCGGCGACCGGATCTTCGTCCAGCAGCGGTCCTGGGAGCGCCGCCTCTTCCCCGGCCGCTGGGACATCGTCGGCGGCGCGGTGGAACGCGACGAGGACCCGATGGCGGCCCTGCGCCGGGAGATCACCGAGGAGACCGGCTGGCGGCTGCGCCGGGTCCTCGCCCCGCTCGGCCCCGCCCACTGGACGGCCGACGGCGTACCCCACACCGAACTCGACTTCGTGGTCGAAGTGGACGGCGATCTGAGCGCCCCGCGCCTGGAGCCGGACAAACACCTGGGGCACGCCTGGGTCGGCCCCGGCGACCTCGCCCTGCTGGACCAGCACCGCGTCCCCGGCGAGAGCACCTTCATCACGGACCTGGTCACCGCCGCCCACCGATGGCTGGCCGCCGCCGCGGCCCGGCGCAGCTGAGGAGCCACGGCCATGCGCGTACCCGCACCCGCACCCGCGCCCACCACCGCCCCGGCCAGGCCCCGCACCCTGCTCGTCGGCTTCGCCGGACAGCAGGGCCGGGAATACCTGCCCGTCCTGCGGACCTGCGCCGACATCGCCGGAGGCGTGGACAGCGCCCCCGGCGCCGGGGACATCGCCCGCACCCTCGGCTTCCCGCACTTCGGCAGCGTCGCCGAGGCGGTGGCCCGCGTCCGCTTCGACACCGCCGTGGTCACCGTCCCGCACCACGCGCACTTCGCCGTCTGCGAGGAACTGCTGCGCCACGGCAAGCACGTCATCAAGGAGAAGCCGTTCGCCGTCACCGAAGCGCAGGCCCACCGGCTCGCCGCCCTCGCCCGGCGGTCCGACCGCAGCGTCTACACCCTGCTCCAGCGCAACTTCGACCCCGTCTTCGGCTTCGCCAGGCGCCACCTGGAGCGGCTGGGCGAGCCCTACTGGTTCTCCTACGACTACCACCTGAACCTGCCCCGCCCCACCAGCGGCTGGCGCGCCCGCCCGGACACCGCGCTCGGCGGCGTCCTGCTCGACATGGGCTACCACCTCATCGACGTCCTGGCCGGCATGTTCCCGCCCCCGGCCCGCGTCGACGCCGTCTTCACCTACCGCTACCCGGAGATGCGCGACCACCGCCTGGAGGACCTGGTCAGCCTGCTCTACGGCTACTCCGCCCCCTCCCTGGCCGGGTCCCTGCGCATCTCCCGCCACCACTACGAGAAGACCGAACGCCTCTCCGTCCTCGGCACCCGCGGCACCCTCACCCTGGAGCCCGGCGAGGCCACCCTCACCCCCGCCCGCTCCGCGGGTCCGCTGCGCTTCGTCCGGCGCGGCACCAAGGGCGACACGGTGCGCACCATGCTCGCCAGCTATCTGCGGCGCCTGGAGGACCGCGCCTTCCGGGAGGCCCATCTGGCCCGCCAGCTCGCCACCGTGCGCACCATCGACGGCGTGTACCGCCACCGCTGAGCCGCCCCCGCGCGCACCCCCGACCCGTACCGGAGAGGAACGACAGCCGTGCGCATCACCCTCGCCCGTACCCCGCGGACCTACCTCGCGGCGGCCCTGGCATCCCCCGCGGACGACGGCCGCCCCACCGCCGTCCCCGCACTCGACCGCACCGGGACGCACCGGTGGCCCCGCCGGATCGCCGCCCGGCTCGGCCTGCCGCAGGCCACCGCGCCCCCCGGCGCCGCCACCGTCGCCGACGCCCGCGCGGTGCTCGCCGGTACGGCACGCCCCGGCCATCTGGTGATCGCCCTGGCCGGCGAGGACGACCCGTTCGCCTTCCCGGCCGCCGTCTTCGCGCTCGCCAAACGCGCCACCCTGGTGCTGGCCCGCGACCCCGACGCGGTGCTGACCGCCGCGGGAAAATCCCCCGACGCCCACCTCCACACCCTGGTGCGCCCCACCGCCCGTCTCGGAGTAGCACTCACCACCGCACAGCGCCACCGCCAACCGGGCCCCGCACTCGGCGTC
>NZ_JBHWJL010000450.1:0-2888 GCF_042731495.1 Streptomyces sp. NPDC059853 | reverse complement strand
GACGGAACGCGCGGAACGCGCACCGGTCAGGAACAGGCCCGGCCCGGGCGCGACAACCCACACACCCGCCGGGGCGGCAACCCCGGCGGGCGGCGGGCGCCGCCGTGGCCGTGGGTGGTCAGGACGGCGGGTGCGGTGTGGGTGCCAGCCGGGAGGCGTCTCCCGGCGGAGCCGGACGGTGCGGGGCCCCGCGCGGTGGTACGGGCGGAGGCGGGCACGGTGGTACGGCGGCGGCCGGGAAGCCGGGGGGCGCGGGAGCGGGCGGCAGGCCCGGCGGGACCACGGCGGGCGGCAACCCCGGCGGTACGGCGGCGGGCGGCAGGCCCGGCGGCACCGCCCCGGGCGGCGACCCGGGTGGTGGGGGCACGGCGGCGGGGGGCCATGGGGTTGCGGCGGGGCGGGTCGCCAAGGCGGTGCCCGGCGCAGCCTGGGCGGTGCCCGGCGGGAGCTGGGCCGGTGGGGCCGTGCCCGGGCCGGTCCCGTTCCGTCCCGGCTCGTCCGGGCGGCGCAGTTTCGCGAGTTCCGCGTTGAACTGGGCGCCCGCCAGCAGGGAGAGGTTCGTCAGCCACAGCCACACCAGGAAGACGATCACCCCGGCCAGCGGCCCGTACAGCCGGTTGTAGGTGCTCACGTGCGAGGCGTACAGCGCGAACCCGGCCGACGCCCCCAGCCACAGCACCACCGCCAGCGCGCCGCCCGCCGCGCCGCGCCCCAGGGCGCGGCCCGCCGGCGGGCCGGTGCGGAACAGGACGAGGACCAGTCCGGCCACCAGCACCATCAGCAGCGGCCACTTCAGGGCGCTCCAGCCCGCCGCGACCGCCTCCCCGGTGCCCAGCGCCCGCCCCAGGGTGCGGACCGCCCCGCCGGTGAGGATCAGCGCGGTCGCCGAAACGATCAGCAGGCCCAGCAGCCCGAGCGCGGTGAGCAGCGTGCGGTGGATGTGCCGCCAGGTGGGCCGGTGGTCCTCCACCCCGTGCATGGCGTGCTGGACGCGCCGGAAGACGCTCAGATAGTTGTAGGCGGAGACCACCGCGCTGACGGTGGCCACCACGATCAGCAGCCAGGCCGCCTGGCGCTGGTCGGCCAGGTCGAGCAGCGCCCGGTGCACGTCGCCCCGCGAGTTGGCCGGCACCAGCGCCGTCACATGGCCGATCAGTTCGGGGGCGGCGCCGGGGAAGGTGAGGCTCATCACCGACAGGGCGACCAGCAGCCCGGGGAAGATGGCGAGGACCGTGTAGTAGGTGAGGGCCGCGGCCCAGTGGTCGATGTCGTCGCGCCACAGCGACACCGGGGTGCGCCGCAGCGCCTTGCCCCAGTTCTTGGGCGGACGCCGGTGGACGTTCCGTCCCCCTCGTGTACCGCTCATCGCTCACCCTGCCTGTCGTACGGCCTCGACCAGGGCGCCCAGCGCCCACCCTACGCAGGATAGGACCAGCTCAGCGGCGCAGACGCCGCCCGTCTCCCCGTTCTGGTGTTCTCCGGGTCGCGGCCCGGGCCGGGCCGCCGCCTGGACCATGTGCAGGGTCCAGACCACGAGCCCGGCCACGATGACGCCCACGGCCGGTGTCCTCCGCTGCGTCCAGTGACGTACGGGACGGGTCACCGCACCCGCGCCTCCTCCTCCGTGTCCTCCTCGTCGGGCAGCCGTACGTCCACGATGGAGAGGTTGACCTCGACGACCTCCAGGCCGGTCATGCGCTCGACGGCCGCGATGACGTTCTCCCGCACCTCGTGCGCGACCTCGGTGATCGGTACCCCGTACTCGACGACCACATCGAGGTCCACGGCCGTCTGCTTCTGTCCGACCTCGACCTTCACGCCCCGGCTGGCGTTGTTCCTGCCGCCCGGCACCCGGTCGCGGACCGCGCCGAGGGTGCGGCTCAGCGACCCGCCGAGCGCGGCCACGCCGGGCACTTCCCGGGCGGCGAGTCCGGCGATCTTCTCCACCACGCCGCCGGCGATGGAGGTGCGGCCCCGGCTCGCGGCCGGCTCTTGCGTACCGGTGGCGCCCTCGGCGAGGCTGGTGCCGCCGTCGGTCGTCCGGTCCGCCGTCCGGTCCTGCTCGTCGCTCCCGTCGCGCTCCGTCGCGGGGCCCGGAACAGTGCTCGGGGAAACTGTCTTCGCTGCCATGGCGTACCTTCCCGTCATGCGGTTCGTCGTGCTGACATCAGGTTGGACACGGCGGAGGGAGAATCGTCACGCGGTCGCGGCGGATTTTTTTCGGAAGGGGGCGGTGCGTGTCCGGGCACAGCCTTGACCGGCACGACGACGCGCTGCTCGCGGTGCGGGCGGGAGAGGGTGACGAGGATGCCTTTGAGGTGCTGGTACGGCGGCACGGTCCGGTACTCCTGCGGCTGGCCGAGCAGTTGCTGGGCGGCTCGGCCGAGGCGGAGGACGCCGTTCAGGAGGCGCTGGTGAGCGCCTGGCGGCGGCTGCCGGAGTTCCGCGGCGAGGCCGCGTTCGGCAGCTGGATGTACCGGATCGTCACCAACCGCTGTCTGAACGTCCTGCGGGCCCGGCGCCCGCTGACGCCGCTGGAGGCGGTCGCGGAGCCGGCGGCGCCCGAGCGGCAGGCGTCCCCCGAACGGGCCGTGGAGACCGGGGCGGCGGTGCACGCGCTGCGCGACGCGCTGGGCGGACTCTCCCCGGAGCAGCGGGCGTGCTGGGTGCTGCGGGAGTTCCACGATCTGAGCTACGAGGACATCGCGCGGGCGGTCGGGATCAGCCCGCAGGCGGTACGCGGCCGGATATTCCGGGCCCGGCGCGCCCTGACGGAGGCGATGGCGGCATGGCGGTGAACCACGGGGCCGGCGAGGAGCCGGAGGACGAACTGCTGCCCTGCGGGCAATCGCTGATGGAGCTGTGGGAGGACCCCGGCAGACCGTGGG
>NZ_JBHWJL010000449.1:236-2903 GCF_042731495.1 Streptomyces sp. NPDC059853 | reverse complement strand
GCGTTGGCGTCCACCGCCCACAGCTGCGTCCCCGGGGGCAGCCGGCGGGCCACCGGGGCGGCCAGCCGGGCGGATTCCTCCAGGCCGAAGCCGCACGGGGCGCACACCACGATCCCGGCCCCGGCGGCGGTGACCGCCGGCCAGTCGGTGCGGTACGAGCGCTCCCCCGCCCGGCCGAGGATGCAGTGTCCGCCGGCGGCCCCGATCATGTCCGGCACCCAGTGGCCGGGGGCGAACGGCGGGTCGGTCCACTCCAGGACGAGCGCCGCCGCCGGTTCCTCGGCCGCCACCTTCGCCCGCACGGCGGCCAGCCGGTCGCGCAGCGCGCCGGCCAGCCGCCGGGCGCGGTCGCCGGTCCCGGTGGCGTCGCCGATGGTGACGACGGACGCGATCACCTCGTCCAGGGTGTGCGGATCGATCGTGAGCACATCGGCGGAGCACGCGAGGTGGTCGAGCGCGTCATGGACGGTGGAGACGTCCACCGCGCACACCGCGCACAGGTCCTGGGTGACCACCAGGTCGGCGTCCAGACCGGCCAGCGCGCCCCGGTCGAGGTGGTACAGGTCCTCCCCGGCTGCCATCCGCTCGCTGACCACCCGGTCGATCCCGGCGGGCGGCAGGCCCTCGGGGAGCGCGCTGGTGGACACGATGCGCCGGGTGCGGGCCAGGGGCGGGTGGTCGCACTCGAAGGTCACGCCCACCACGGCGTCACCGGCGCCGATCGCGAACAGGATCTCGGTGGCGGAGGGAAGCAGGGAAACGATGCGCACTCCCCCACGGTAAGCGCGGGCGCGGGGCTTCGGCCCCGGTCCGGCTCAGGGTTTCCGGGCGACCAGGCCCCACTGGAACAGCTGGTCGTGCGGCGGCTCGACCTCCGGGTGCTCGGGGCGCCACCGCGCGATCGGGCCGAGGCCGGGCGGCAGCAGGTCGAGTCCCTTCGCGGTGGCCGCCAGCTGGTCACGGGAGCGCGGGTAGTACGGGGCGGCCCCGGCGGCGGCGTAGTCCTCGCAGACGGCGATGACCTCGGGGTCGTCGATGCTGTCGCAGGTGACCAGGTAGCTGCCGGAGGGCAGCCGCCGGGTGTACTCCTGCACCAGTTCGGCGGCCGGGTCGGGTTCGATGTGCCCGAGCATGGAGAGCAGCATCAGCGCGACGGGCTGGTCCAGGTCGAGTTCGGTGCCGGCGCGCTCCAGCATGACGTCCACGTCGCGGACGTCGGCGTCGAGGTAGGCGGTCCGCCCCTCCGGGGTGGAGGTGAGCAGCGCCTGGGAGTGCATGAGGACGGTGGGGTCGGTGTCGGCGTAGACGATGCGGGAGTCGGGGGCGTAGCGCTGGGCGACCTGGTGGGTGTTCTCGGCGGTGGGCAGTCCGCTGCCGATGTCGAGGAACTGCCGGATGCCGACATCGCGGGCGAGGTGGCGTACGGCGCGGCCGAGGAACTCGCGGGAGGCCACCGCGATGCCGGCGATGCTGGGGTACTGCTCGCGCAGCGCGTCGCCGAGTTCCTTGTCCACGGGGTACCAGTCCTCCCCGCCGAGCCAGTAGTTCCAGAACCGCGCCGAGTGCGGCACGGTGGTGTCGATCTTGAGCGGGACGGAGTGCTGGGCGTCGTCGGCCGGGCTCATGGCTGCCTCCTGGGAAGTGAACCGTTCCCTCATGGTCTGCCTCGCGTCGCCATCTGTCACCCGTCCACGCCCTGTCCCGCGTGCCCCAGCGGGTGCGGGGCGCGCGGGAGCGGGCCCGGCCCGGTGGGGTCAGCGCGGGCGCAGGGCGAGCAGCCCGGCGGCGAGGACGGCGTCCACGGCCGGGACGCCCAGTTCGCGCTCCAGCCGGGGTGCGATGCCGAGGGTGGTGAGCCCGGTGCAGGCCAGGACCAGGGTGTCCGCCCCGGCCGCCACCAGCTCGCCGGCCGCCGCGAGGCCGGGCGCGGGCCCGTGGGCGGCGGCGGGGTCCACGGTGCTGTGCACGCCCTCGGGGCGCCGGTGGCCCGCGTAGTGCCGGCCGAGCACCGCGGCCAGGGGCGGCGGTACCTCGTCGCGGATGCCGATCACGCCGATGCGGGTGCCGAGGCCGAGGGCCACCCCGGCCGCGGCGGTGCCCGCGCCGATGACCGGCACCGAGACGGCGGCGCGGGTGGCGGCCAGGGCGGGGTCGGCCGCGCAGCTGATGATCAGGGTGTCCGCGCCGTCGCGTTCCAGGGCGCGGGCCAGCTCGACGATCTTCGGCCCGGCGCGCCGTTCGCTCGCGTCGTCGTGGATGCCCCGGGGCTGGCCGGGGACGCAGCGCGAGACGGTGCGCAGGCCCAGCCGGTCGGCCAGCAGCCGGCCGTGCCGGTCCACCTGGCCGGGGTCGTCGCTGGTGAGCACGCGGATGATGCCGGTGGTCACGGTCGGTCTCCTGTTCTGCGGGCGTCAGCCGCCCGCGGCGACGGCCTCGGCGGCCAGCCGGATGGCCAGGGAGCGGGCGAGCAGGACCGGGCGGCCGGACGCCTCGGCGGCGGCGCGCCGCATCCGCTCGGTGTAGCCGATGCAGTCGAGCACGATCCAGGCGCTGCCCTGCCGGGCGAGTCCGGCCGCGGCGTGCGCCACCTGGTGGAGGGGGGCGTCGCCGGGGGCGTACGGGTCGGCGCCGGTCACCCGGACCGGCCCGTCGAGGAGCGCGGACCAG
>NZ_JBHWJL010000449.1:0-226 GCF_042731495.1 Streptomyces sp. NPDC059853 | reverse complement strand
CATCCGCCTCCTGGTCGGGGTGCGGGCAGCAGATGCCGACCGGACCGGTGCCGGTGAGGGCGGCGACGGCGCGCTGGACCAGGGGCTCGGCGAACAGCAGCGGGCGGGTGGCCGCCAGCCGCGGGAAGTTCCCGGTGCACAGCACGAGGGTGGCCGCCGCGCCGTCCGCCTCGGCGCGGGCCACCGCGCGCTCCATCCGGGGCAGCAGCGCGTGGTGGCCCAGGGC
>NZ_JBHWJL010000448.1:0-2906 GCF_042731495.1 Streptomyces sp. NPDC059853 | reverse complement strand
CGGTAGGGTCCCGGCATGACCAGGGAACCCGCGTTCTACCTCCGGCTCCTGCGCACCGAACTCGACGCCTTCCGGGCCACGCTGGGCGGCGACCTCGACGCCCCCGTCGCCCACTGCGCCCCGTGGACGCTGCGCGACCTCGCCGGCCATCTGGGCAGCGGCAATCTGTGGGTGGTCACCGCGATAGCCGAGGGGCGCGGCGACCACCACCCGGCCGCCCCGGAGGGCGACGCGGCGCTGCGCGCCTGGTACGAGGAGAGCGCAGCGGCGCTGCTCGCCGCGCTGGACACCGATCCGGCCACCCCGGCCTGGACGTTCGTGGCACCGCACACGGTCGGGTTCTGGCAGCGGCGGCGGGCCCAGGAGACCCTGATCCACCGGTGGGACGCGCAGCACGCGCTGGGCGCGGGGCAACCGCCCGGCCCCGAGCCGGCGGCGGACGGCATCGCCGAGGTGGTCGAGGTGATGGCGCCGCGCATGGTCGAACGCGGCCTGGCGCCGGTGCCGGAGCGGGCGCTGCGGCTGGTGGCGGACGACCTCGGCCGGTCCTGGACGTACGGGCCGGGCGAGCCGGTGGCGACCCTGAGCGGCCCGGCCGGGCTGCTGCTCCTGCTGCTGTGGGGCCGGGCGGCCGACGCCGCTCCCGGGCTGGAGTGGCGCGGCGACCGGGCGGCGGGGCGGCGGGTGCTGGCCGGGCCGCTCACCCCCTGACCGGTTCCGTGCGGCGGCGGGGGCACCGGCCGGCGGCGTTGGCGGTTTTCCGTGGCAGGACGGCAGCGCAGCCCCTGGGACCGCGGCCGCGCCGTCGTTAGCGTCGGTGCGACCCGCCCCGTACGACCCGTGAAGGACCTCGCCGTGCCCCTGCGACCGCTGCGCCTCGCCGCGCATGCCGAACTGGTCTCCCTCGTGGCCCTGCTGGCCAACCTCGCCACCGTCCATCTGGCGCCCGTCTCCTCCCTGCTGGGGCCGCTGCACGGCTGCGCGTACCTGTTGGTGGTGCTGCTGGCCTGGCGGCTGCCCCGGGCCACCCCGGCGGTGAGGGCGCTGTCGCTCGTCCCGGGCGTGGGCGGGCTGCTGGCCCTGCGCGCGGCCGGTCCGGCGCCCGCGGGGCGGCCGGCCGCCGGGTAACCGCCCCCGCCCCGGCTCCTTTCCGGGTGGACTGTCGCGGGACGGCGAAGAGTGTCATGCTCGTACTCCTCGCAGTCGCCATCTCCTTCTCCGTCTCCGTCTCCTCGCCGCCGACGCTCGTCACCGCATCAGCACGTGGCACGACAAGGCGGTCGGGGAGTGGCCGGGGCCCCGTCGCCGGGGGTGAGCCCGTGACCGAACCACTTCCGGATCTGCGCCGGTTGCAGCCGCATCAGCTCATGGGCATCCGCTGTGTCCTGTGCAATCGCTACCTGGGGGCCATGGCCCGGCGGCTCGGCCCGCCGCTGCTCGACCGCTGGGGCTACCGGTACCAGCTGTACGCGTGCCGCCCGCACTGCCCGCTGCGGCGGTTCCCCGAGTCATAGCTCCAGGGCGAGGTGCTCGGCGAAGGCCGCCCGGCCCAGCTCGGTGACGGTCACCGCCCGCGTCATCCGGTCCCGGGCGAGCCAGCCGCACTCCAGCGCGTGCCGGCACAGCGCCGCGCCCACCGTGCCCGCCAGGTGCGGGCGGCGCACCGTCCAGTCCAGGCAGGACCGCACCAGCGGGCGGCGCCCGGCGGCCGGGAGGGAGATGCCGAGGCCCGCGAGCCAGACGGCGCCGTCGCCGGTCAGCCGCACGCCCTGCTGCCAGTCCAGCAGGCCCTGCTCGGTCATCGCGTCGGTCACCGCCACCCCCACCGTGCCGGCCAGGTGGTCGTAGCAGGTCCTGGCGTGCGCCAGCGCGTCCCGGCGGCGGGTCCCCGACAGCGAGCGGGCGGAGGTGCCGAGGACGCCGTCGCCCGCGAGGGCGGCCAGGTTCTCCAGCAGATCGGCGACCTGCGGATCGACCAGCCGGACGTAACGGTGCCGGCCCTGGCGCTCCTCGGTGAGCAGACCGCCGCGGACCAGCAGGTTCAGGTGCTCGGTCGCCGTCGAGGGCGCCACGCCGGTGTGCCGGGCCACCTCCGTCGGGGTCCAGGCGCGCCGGTCCAGCAGCGCCCAGCAGATCCGGGCGCGGGTGCCGTCGGCCAGCAGCCGGGCGACGGCGGCGAGGTCGGGAGCGGTGTCCATGGTCCCAGTGTCCCTCCGGGACCCTTCGGTCCCGGCCGAAATATCCGGGTTCTAGGATCCGGTCATGACCATGACGCTCGGGGAGATGATCGCCGTATTCTGCGCCGGCCTCGCGGCCGGCGGCATCAACACCGTGGTGGGATCCGGCACCCTCATCACCTTCCCCGTGCTGCTGGCGACCGGGCTGCCGCCCGTCACCGCCACCGTCTCCAACGCCCTCGGGCTGATACCCGGCTCCCTCAGCGGCGCCATCGGCTACCGGCGGGAGCTGCGCGGCCAGGGGCGGCGGATCCTGCGGTTCGGCGCCGGGGCGCTGCTCGGCGGCGTGACCGGCGCCGTCCTGCTGCTGGCGCTGCCCGCCACCGCCTTCGAACGGATCGTGCCGGTCCTCGTCGGCCTCGCCCTCGTCCTGGTGGTGCTCCAGCCCCGGATCGCCCGGGCGGTACGGGAGCGGCGCGAGCGCACCGGGCGCGCCGCGCGGCCGGACGGCGGGCCGCTGCTCTCCGTCGGCCTCGCCCTGGCCAGCGTCTACGGCGGCTACTTCGCCGCCGCCCAGGGGATCATCTACATGTCCCTGATGGGCATGCTGCTCGACGACAGCATGCAGCGGCTCAACGCCGTCAAGAACGTCCTGGCCGCCCTGGTCAACACCGTGGCCGCCGTCTTCTTCCTCTTCGCCGCCGACTTCCACTGGACGGCCGTCGCCCT
>NZ_JBHWJL010000447.1:0-2907 GCF_042731495.1 Streptomyces sp. NPDC059853 | reverse complement strand
GCCCCGGTGGTGCACGGACGTGACCGCCGGGGCCGTTCCCGTCTCACATACTAGGACGGTCGAGTATCTGGCGGGACATCACTGCTGAGGGCCGCTACTTTTGTAGAAGCCGACAGTGACGCTCCATCCAGCGTGCGGACGCTCCGGCCAGGTGCGACGGCGCGGGCGACCCCCGCGGCACCCGGCCCGCCCCCTGCGGCAGCCCTCGCCTCACCCTCACCCCTGGAGCCGATCCGCCATGGACGACACGTTCGCCACGCCCGCCGCTCCGGCCGCCCCCGCCGAGGCCCGCACCCCGCGCATCGCCCCCCGTGTTCCCCGCGCCCTCGCCGGGCGCGACGACGCCAACCGCCGCCGCGCCGCCGCCGCGCTCCAGCGCGCCCTCGACCGCCGGGACAACGGCGGAGCCCCGCTGCCCGCCCACTGACACCCCACCACGGCACCGCACCGCTGTCCGGATCGTGGACGCCATACGTCCGCTGGCCGGACCCGGCGTATGGTCCTCCGCATGGCGCGCAGCATCGATCTCGCAGTGATCCCCGGCGACGGCATCGGCCCCGAGGTGGTGGCCCAGGGCCTCAAGGTCCTCGCGGCAGCCCTGCCCTCCGACGTCAAGCTGGAGACCACCACCTACGATCTGGGCGCCAAGCGCTGGCACGCCACCGGGGAAACCCTCCCGGACGCCGACCTGGAGCGGCTGCGCGGCCACGACGCCATCCTGCTGGGCGCCATCGGCGACCCGGCCGTGCCCTCGGGCGTGCTGGAACGCGGTCTGCTGCTGAAGCTGCGCTTCGCCTTCGACCACTACGTCAACCTCCGCCCCTCGGTCCTGCTGCCGAACACCCCCACCCCGCTGGCCGGCAACCCCGCCATCGACTTCCTGGTGGTCCGGGAGGGCACCGAGGGCCCCTACGTCGGCAACGGCGGCTCCATGCGCACCGGCACCCCCGCCGAGGTCGCCACCGAGGTGTCGGTCAACACGGCCTACGGCGTCGAGCGCGTGGTCCGCGACGCCTTCGAGCGCGCCGCGGCCCGCCCGGCGAAGAAGCTGACCCTGGTCCACAAGAACAACGTCCTGGTGCACGCCGGCCACCTGTGGAAGAACACGGTGGACCGCGTCGCCCGGGAGTACCCGCAGGTCGCCACCGACTACCTGCACGTCGACGCCGCGACGATCTTCTTCGTCACCCAGCCCGAGCGGTTCGACGTCATCGTCACCGACAACCTCTTCGGCGACATCCTCACCGACCTCGCCGCCGCCATCACCGGCGGCATCGGGCTCGCCGCCTCCGGGAACATCAACCCCACCGGTGAGTTCCCCTCCATGTTCGAGCCCGTGCACGGCTCCGCGCCCGACATCGCGGGCACCGGAGCGGCCGACCCCACCGCCACCGTGCTCTCCGTCGCCCTGCTGCTGCGCCACCTCGGCTACGAGGAGCAGGCCGGCCGGATCGAGGCCGCCGTGACCGCCGACCTGGCGGAGCGCGACGGCACGCCGCGTGACACCGACACCATCGGGGACGCCCTCGCGGTACGCGTAGCCGGTTCCGTAGCCGGCTAGCCCGCGGCCCACCTCACGCACCCCCTCGCCGCCGGGCATTCTGGACGCCCGGCGGCTGGGCTTACCCGCCGCTGGGTGCCACCATCACCATCGAGACCGCCATCCGTGCGCATGCCGTACAGCCCCGCGCGATAATCGGACACGGGGCCGAACCGTCTACCGATGCTCGGACTTCCTAGTACCACATCCATCGGGGACGGACCGGCGGTCCGCCACACCACTCAGCGAAGGACGCGCTCACCATGACGACGCCGCCGATCGAATTCGACCTGAAGCCCTCCGCCAGCCCGCTGTCGGACGCGGAACGCGACGCCGTGCTCGCCGCCCCCGGTTTCGGCCGCCACTTCACCGACCACATGGTCACCCTCCGGTGGACCAAGGGCCGGGGCTGGCACGACGGGCAGCTCACCCCGTACGCCCCCTTCCAGCTCGACCCGGCGAACAAGACTCTGCACTACGGGCAGTCCATCTTCGAAGGGCTGAAGGCGTACCGGCAGCCCGACGGCTCCATCGGGGTCTTCCGGCCGGACGCCAACGCCCGCCGTTTCCAGGAGTCCGCCCGCCGCATGGCCATGCCCGAGCTGCCGGTCGAGACCTTCGTCGAGGCCATCGACGTGCTGCTCGCCCAGGACGGCGCCTGGGTCCCGCCGCACGGCGGCGAGGAGTCGCTGTATCTGCGCCCCTTCCTGTTCGCCACCGAGGACGGCCTCGGCATCAACGAGCCGGCCGGCTCCTACCTCTTCGTGCTGATCGCCTCCCCGGCCGGCGCCTACTTCCCGCGCGGCGTCAAGCCGGTCTCCGTCTGGCTCTCCAAGGAGTACGTGCGCGCCGCCCCCGGCGGCACCGGCGCGGCCAAGTTCGCCGGGAACTACGCGGCGTCCTTCCTCGCCCAGGCGGAGGCCGTCGACCACGGCTGCGACCAGGTGGTGTGGCTGGACGCCGTCGAGCGCCGCTGGGTCGAGGAGATGGGCGGCATGAACCTCTACTTCGTGCGCGGCTCCGGCGAGGGCACCACGGTCGTCACCCCCGAGCTGACCGGCACCCTGCTGGCCGGGATCACCCGCGACTCGCTGCTGACCATCGCCGCCGACCTCGGCTACGCCACCGGCGAGGTCCGGATCTCGATCGAGGACTGGGAGCGCGAGTGCGCCGAGGGATCCCTCACCGAGACCTTCGCCTGCGGCACCGCCGCCGTGATCACCCCGGTCGGCTCGGTGAAGTCCTCCGGTGCCGCCTGGACCGTCGGTGACGGGGAGCCGGGCCCGGTCACCCTGCGGCTGCGCGAGGCGCTGCTGGCCGTCCAGCAGGGCAAGGCCCCCGACCCGCACGGCTGGATGCACCGGGTC
>NZ_JBHWJL010000446.1:0-2929 GCF_042731495.1 Streptomyces sp. NPDC059853 | reverse complement strand
CCCCGGAGCCGCCGGCGCCACCCCGTAGTCGGAACGGCGGGCCGCCCGGCGGCCCGCCCCGCCCCACCGAGGCATCATGACCCACTGCAAGAATCCGAAGTGCCACATGGATGTGACCCCGAATCACTCGGGCCGCCCCAAGGAGTACTGCAACAAGCGCTGCCGGGACGCGGCCTACCGGATGCGCAACGCCGTCGACACCCCGGAGACCGGCACCGAGGACGGCTACACCGCCCTCGTCGCGGCCGACATCACCGGGCACGCCCGCCTCATCGAGGCCCAGGCCGCGCGCCCGGGCCAGGAGGCGACCAAGGAACTGCTGCGGCTGCTGTCCGCCGCGCAGTTGTCGATGGGTGATCTGGAGGCCGCCGTCGTGCGGCGGGCCCGGCTGGAGTCCATGCCCACCAGCGAGATCGCCGAGGCGCTGGGCATGAGCCCGCAGCGGCTGCGCAAGCGCTGGCCCCGGGGTGCCACGGAACGCCGGATGCTCCGGCGGGAGCGGCGCCGGCCCTTCACGGCGACGCTCAGCCAGACCCTGCGCGGCACGGACCGCACCGCGACGACGCCCGCCGACGCCCTCGGATAGCCCGGAGCACCGCCATGACACCGCCCGCACCCGTACCCGCCCCCGTACCGCCGCCCGTACCGCCGGTGGAGAGCGCCGCGGACGCCATCAATCGCACCATCCGGGCTTTCGTCTCCAGCCGGGGCAACCGGTGGTCGGCGGAGGACCGGCACCACCTCGCGCAGCTCTACGACGCCTGGGCGGCCTGTGCCCCCGCCCCCACCGCCACCCGGCGCGCCGGCCGCTGAAACGCCCCGGGCCGGGGCCCCGCGGTCCCGGCCCGGCCTGGTCCGCCGTCCCACAGCGGCGGAGCGGCCGTCCGTGCCCGGTGCGCGGAGCCCGCCGGGCCGGGGGCCGTCCGTGCGGGTGACGGCCGGGGCCGGACCGGCCCGTCATCCGGCCGGGGCCGCCCGGGGCCAGTTGGCTACCGGCAGGATCACGCAGCACGCGGCACGCGGCACGAGGAGGCCCACCGATGAGCACCTGGACACCCGATGAACTCACCCGGATCGGCGACGCCGAGGAACTGCGCATCGCCTCGCTGCGCGAGGACGGCTCGCTGAGCAGCGGACGCACCATCTGGGTGGTCCGCGACGGCGACGACCTGTACGTGCGGTCCGTCAAGGGCACCTCCTCCGACTGGTACCGGGCCACCCGGGCCCGCCGGGAGGGCCGGATCCAGGCCGGCGGAGTGGAGAAGGACGTCACCTTCGCGGACGTCGGCCAGGAGCACGAGGACCGGATCGACGCCGCGTACCGCGCCAAGTACGCGCGCTACTCCGCTTCCCTGATCGGCTCCGTCACCACCGGCCGGGCGAACGCGACCACGATGCGGCTGGAGCCGCGCGACTGAGGCCACGGCACGGCACCGATGAACAGTGCCCCGCCGCCGGGGGAACCGGTGGCCGTGCCCGTTCCGCGGCGTCTAGCCGGGGCCGTCCCGGCAGGGCGGCGCGCACCCGGCGGAGGGCTGCCGTCCCCCGCACCGCTCGTGGCCACCGCCCCGGCGAGGGCGACGGGAGCGCCGAGGCGGCGCGGGCGGCACGGTGCTGCTCACGGCGTCACCGGCCCCGGCCGGTGAGCGTCAGAAGCCGCCGGGGAACCGCAGCACGGGTTTGACGGCCTCGCCCGAGGCGGCGTCCGCCGCGGCGTCGTTGATGCGCTCGGGCGGGTAGAGGCGCAGGAGACGGTCGAAGGGGAGCCGCCCGGCCCGGTGCAGGGCGACCAGGGCGGGCAGGAAGCGGGCCGGGTCGCTGTCGCCCTCGTAGACGCCCCGCACCGTACGGCCCCTCAGCAGGGCCCCGATGTCCAGGGGTACCCGGGTACCGGCCGGTGGCAGGCCGAGCACGGCGGCGGTGCCGCCGACCGCGAGCGCGTCGACGGCCTGCCGCAGGACCTCGGGCACGCCGCTGCTCTCCACGGCGTGGTGCACGCCCCGGCCGCCGGTCAGCTCGGCCAGACGCGCGGCGACGTCCTCCCGCCCGGCGTCGACGGTGTCGGTGGCGCCGAGTTCGCGGGCGAGGGCGAGCCGGGCGGGGCGGATGTCGACGGCGATGATCCGTACCGCTCCGCTGAGGGCCGCCGCCATCACGGCGGACAGGCCGACCGCTCCGGCACCGAAGACGGCGAGGGTGTCGCCGGGGCCGGGACGCAGCACGTTGAGGACGGCCCCGGCGCCGGTCTGCACGGCGCAGCCGAGCGGGGCGAGCCGGGCGAGTTCGTCCTCGTCGGCGACCTCGACCGGGACGGCGCACCGCTCGTCGGCGAGGGCGAGGGCGCCGAGGGAGGACTGGCCGAAGAACCGCCCGGAGATCCGGTCGCCGCGCACGTCCCGCAGCGGGCTGGTGCCGTCGGCGCGGGAGCCGGAGGCGTTGCGCTGGAGGAAGGTGTCGCAGTAGGCGGGGCGCCCCCGGCCGCAGGAGGCGCACGCGCCGCAGGAGCTGAACGACAGCAGTACTGTGTCGCCGGGCGCGACGCGGGTCACCCGGTCCCCGACGGCCTGGACCACCCCGGCGCCCTCGTGGCCCAGCACGGCGGGCAGCGGCAGCGGGACGTGGCCGTCGCGTACGGCGAGATCGGTGTGGCAGAGCCCGGCGCCGACGACGCGGACCAGCACCTCGTCGGCGCGTGGCGCGTCCAGCCGGACCTCTTCCCAGGCGAACGTCCCCGCGCCGGGCCGGACCACGGCGGCGGTTGTGGTGGTGGTACCGGACATCGCGTCGCTCCCTCGGCCGGGTTCCCCGTCATGCTGGCCCGGGCGGCGCCCGGAATCCAGGCAGCGGCCCGGGGTTTCCACCGTCCGGGTAGCGGACGGGGCCGGAAGTTGACCGAAAGGGCGGGCAGGACGGAGCGCCGGACGGTGCC
>NZ_JBHWJL010000445.1:0-2933 GCF_042731495.1 Streptomyces sp. NPDC059853 | reverse complement strand
ATCGGGATGCTGATCGACACCTCCCGCAGCGGCTGGGGCGGCCCCGACCGGCCCAGCGGTGAAGGACCGCGCACGAGCGTGAACGAGTTCGTCGAGGCCAGCCGCGTCGACGGCCGTATCCACCAGGGCAACTGGTGCAACCAGGCCGGCGCCGGGCTGGGCGAGCGCCCGACCGTCGCCCCTGCCACCGGCATCGACGCGTACGTGTGGATGAAGCCCCCGGGCGAGTCCGACGGCTCCAGCACGGAGATCCCGAACGACGAGGGCAAGGGCTTCGACCGCATGTGCGACCCGACCTACGAGGGCAACCCCCGGAACAACAACAACCCCTCGGGTGCCCTGCCGGACGCCCCGGTCTCCGGTCACTGGTTCTCCGCCCAGTTCCAGGAGCTGATGGCCAACGCCTACCCGCCCCTGTGATCTGACCGGATCACCCGCACCACCGGTGTCACCACCTCCTGAACGCACCCGCCCCCGGCGCCCTCGCGGCCCGGGGGCGGGTTGCCGTTTCCGGGGGCGCCGGGGCCGGAACGGCTCCGGCGCCCCCGGCTCACTCCGCCCGGCCCTCCTCCCCCGCCGCCTCCCCCACCCGGATCCGGTTCCCGTCCGGATCGGTCAGCTCCAGCTCCCTCCCCCACGGAACCTCCGTCACCACCGCCCCGAACGCGGCGGCCACCGCGTCGATGTCCCGCACCCGCAGATACACCAGACCGCCCGGCACGGCGTCCCCCGTGTGCTCGGACAGGAAGATCTTCACCGGCCCCCGCGCCACCTCCACGAACGCGGGCAGCCCCGGCTCGAACCGGTGCTCCCACGCCCGCGCGAACCCCAGCCGCCCGTACCACCGCACCGCCGCCCCGGCATCGGCGACCCGCAGCACCGGGACGATCTCCTCCGCCACGCTGTCCGTATCGACCATGCCCCGATCCTGACAGCCGCCACTGACAATCCCCGGCCCATCGAGGCGGTGCGAGCGCCGGGACCGGTCCGACTGCCAGCGCCCCGCTCAGGGTCGCGGCATGACATTCTCACCGCGGCTGGAAGAGATCACCCCGCTGCATGTCGACGCCGTGTGCCGGCTGACGGTGCGTCCCGATCAGGAGAACGTGGTCGCGCCCGTGGCCAGGCCGCCGGCCGACGCCTCCGCGCACGGCGACATCGCCTGGCCGCGGCTGATACGCGACGGGAGCGGCCCGTCGGGGTTCGTCATGGGTGGTCTCGACCCGGGCGGTGAACACGACGCGTTCCGGTGCGCCATCCGGCGGCTGGACATCGCGGCCGATCAGCAGGGCCGGGGCTACGGCCGCTTCGCCGTGGAGGAGGTGTGCGCCGAGGCCCGCCGCCGGGGGCGGCGGCGGATCACCGTGCTGTGGGCGCCCCACGCGAGCGGCCCGGAGAACTTCTCCCCGCGGCTCGGGTTCCGCCCGACCGGGGAGACGCTCCACGGGCAGGCCCTCGGCGAACTCCCGCTGGCCCAGCCGCCGGCCCGGCGGCCCGGGGCAAGCCTCGCACCCCGTGCACCGCTGCGTTCACTACTTGAACGTCCGCACCGGCCGTTCTTCCCGGAAATGGCAACAGAAGTTGTCGGCATCGCATCCGCTCCGCATCCTCGGCCGTGGAGGTGGTCACGATGACCGACAACGCACGGGCCGATGCCGCGTACGACGTACTGATCGTGGGCGGCGGAGCGGCCGGACTCAGCGCCGCGCTCATGCTGGGGCGGGCCAGGCGGCGGGTGGTCGTGGTGGACGGCGGCGAACCGCGCAACGCGCCCGCCGCGCACATGCACGGCTTCCTGTCCCGGGACGGCCTGCCGCCGTCCGAACTGCTCGCCATGGGGCGTACCGAGGTCGCCGGCTACGGGGTCCGGCTGATCAGCGGCCGGGTCGACGGCATCAGCCACGCCGGGGGCCGGTTCCGTGCCCGGCTGGACGACGGATCGACGCTGTCCGCGCTCCGGGTGCTGGTCGCCACCGGACTGCGCGACGAACTCCCCGGCATCCCCGGCGTCCGCGAACGCTGGGGCAAGGACGTGGCGGCCTGCCCGTACTGCCACGGCTACGAGGTCAGGGACCGCCCGGTGGGCGTCATCGGCGCCCCGCACCTGGCGCTGCTTCTCCGTCAGTGGTCGCACGACCTCGTGTACTTCCCGCACGAGCAGCCGGTGACGGAGGAGGAGTACGAGCAGCTGGCGGCGCGCGGGGTGCGGGTCGTCACCGGCCGGGTGAACCGGCTGGCCGTCGAGGACGGCAGGGTGCGCGGCGTCGAGGTGGAGGGCGCCGGGTCGGTCCTGCGCGAGGCGGTGTTCGTGACGCCGCGGTTCACACCGCGGGACGAGGTACTGCGCGCGCTGGGCGCCGAACGGCTGGACAGCGGCTTCGTGGCCGCCGACCCCACCGGACGCACCGACGTGCCGGGGGTGTGGGCGGCGGGCAACGTCGTCCATCCCACGGCCCAGGTGATCCATGCCGCGGGGCAGGGCTCGGCCGCGGGGGCGGCGATCAACGCCGACCTGCTGAGGGAAGAGGTGGACCGGGCCGTCGCGGACCGCCGCGCACTGTCCGCCGCCGGGGAACGCGCGGCCCACGCGGCGCGGCACCGGAACGGCGATCCGCTGGACTGAGCGACGCTCCGGCTCGCGGGAGGGCAGGGCCGCCGGACACCCGGTGGGGCAACGGGCGGGGACGCCGGGCCGTGTGGGTCCGGGTCCCGTCGGTCCGGCCCGGGCGGAGGGAGCGGGGCGGGCCCGCGGGGCGGAGCTGCCTCCCCGCGAGGCAGGGCCGAGCTGGTGGGCCGCGCCGCAAGGCCGGGCGGCGTGACGGGGCGTTGCGGCGGCGCCACCGGCCGCGACGCCGGCCGCCCGGACCGGGACCGGAGGGCCCCGGAACCGGAGGGCCCCGGAACCGGAGGGCGAACGGGCCACCCCGCTGCCC
>NZ_JBHWJL010000444.1:0-2943 GCF_042731495.1 Streptomyces sp. NPDC059853 | reverse complement strand
GGGCAGACCGTCTTCCATGTGCACGCCCACGTGCTGGGCGGGCGCGGCTTCGAGTGGCCCCCCGGGTAAGCCGCGCATGTCCGTACGCGAACTGGTGGTGCTGGGCACCGCCAGCCAGGTGCCCACCCGGCGCCGCAACCACAACGGCTATCTGCTGCGCTGGGACGGCGAAGGACTGCTGTTCGACCCGGGTGAGGGCACCCAGCGGCAGATGACGCACGCCGGGGTGAGCGCCACCGACATCACCCGGATCTGCGTCAGCCACTTCCACGGCGACCACGCGCTCGGCCTGGCCGGCGTGATCCAGCGCATCCACGGGGACGGGGTGCCGCACCCGGTGCGCGCGCACTACCCGGCCAGCGGCCAGGTGTACTTCGAGCGGCTGCGGTACGCGACGGTGTACCGGGAGCGGGCCGTCATCGAGGAGCGGCCGGTGACGGCGGACGGGGTGCTGGACGCCGGGCCGCCGTTCACGCTGTCGGCGGCGCGGCTGTCGCATCCGGTGGAGTCCTTCGGCTACCGGCTGGTGGAGCCGGACGGCCGCCGCATGCTGCCGGAACGGCTGGCCGCGGCGGGCATCCGCGGGCCGGAGGTGCGGCGGCTCCAGGAGGAGGGCGAGCTGCGCGGGGTGCGGCTGGCGGAGATGAGCGAGCGGCGGCCCGGGCAGCGGTTCGGCTTCGTCATGGACACCCGGCTGTGCCCGGGCGTGTACACCCTGGCCGAAGGGTGCGATCTGCTGGTGATGGAGGCGACGTTCCTCGACGAGGACGCCGCGCTGGCGGACAGCTACGGCCATCTGACGGCGGGCCAGGCCGGTGAGGTCGCCGCCGCTTGTGGGGTGCGGCACCTGGTGCTCACCCACTTCTCGCAGCGCTACCCGGACCCGGAGCCGCTGGGGGCGCAGGCCCGGGCGGCGGGGTTCACGGGCGAACTGACCGTGGCCGAGGACCTGGACCGGATCCCGGTCCCCGGCCGCCGGTGACGGACACGGCGACGGTGACAAGGAAAGGTGTTTCATGGCGGCAGCGGGCGGCTGGGCGGGCGGGACGTTCTCCAATCCGGTGATACCCGGGTTCCATCCCGACCCGAGCGTGTGCCGGGTGGGCGAGGACTACTACCTGGTCTGTTCCAGCTTCGAATACTTCCCCGGGGTGCCGGTCTTCCACAGCCGGGACCTGGTGCACTGGGAGCAGATCGGCAATGTCATGGAGCGGCCCGGACAGCTGCGGCTGCCGGACAGCGCGCCGTCCTCCGGCGGGGTGTACGCGCCGACGATCCGTCACCACGACGGCCGGTTCTGGCTGATCACCACCGATGTCTCGCACGACGGCAATGTGCTCTTCACCGCGACCGACCCGGCCGGGCCCTGGTCGGACCCGGTGCCGCTGCCCGGGGTGAAGGGCATCGACCCCGACCTGGCCTGGGACGAGGACGGCACCTGCTGGGTGACCTCCGCCGGGATCAGCCAGATCGCCATCGACCCCGCGACCGGGCAGACGCTCGGCGCGCCGCGCCGGCTGTGGTCCGGCACCCCGGGCGCGAAGGCGCCGGAGGCCCCGCATCTGTACCGGGTCGGCGCGTACTGGTACCTGCTGATCGCCGAGGGCGGTACGGAGCGGGGCCACGGCATCTCGGTGGCGCGCGGCCCGGCCCCGTACGGCCCGTTCGAGCCGTGCCCGGCCAATCCGGTGCTGAGCCACCGCAGCACCGACCAGGCCATCCAGAACACCGGCCACGGGGATCTGGTGCAGGCCCCGGACGGCTCGTGGTGGATCGTCTTCCTCGGGGTGCGGCCGGGTGGCGGCACCCCGGGCTGGCACGTGCTGGGGCGGGAGACGTTCCTGGCGCCGGTCACCTGGAGCGAGGACAGATGGCCGGTGATCGGCGAGGCGACGCCCGTGATGGCGGCGCCGCCGTGGCCGCCGCACCCGGTGCCGGGCCCGGCGGCGCGTGACGACTTCGACGCGGCCCGGCTGGCGCCGCACTGGATCTCGCTGCGGTCCCGGCCGCAGGAGGCCGTCTCCACCACCGAACGGCCCGGCTGGCTCTCCCTGCGGGCGCGCGGTGCCTCGCTGGACGATCCGGCGGTGACGTTCGCCGGGCGGCGGCAGCAGCACCGCGCGTGCCGGGCGCGTACGCTCGCCGACCCGGCGGCGGGGCGGGGCGGGCTCGCGGTGCGGCTGGACGAGCGGCACCACTACGCGATCGAGGCGGACGGGGACGGCACGGTGCGGGCGGAGGCCCGGATCGGGCCGCTGCGGCAGACGGTCGGGGAGCTGCGGCTCCCGGCGGCCGGGCCGGTGACGCTGCGGGCCGACATCGGCGGGCCGCCGGAGGCGTGGGACCCGCGGCAGGGGCCCGATGTGGTGCGGCTGGGTGTGGAGGTGCCGGACGGGGTGTTCACCGTGCTGGCGGAGCTGGACGGGCGGTATCTGTCCACCGAGGTGGCGGGCGGTTTCACCGGGCGGGTGATCGGCATGTACGCGGCCGAGGGGACGGTGCGCTTCGACTGGTTCACGCTGGAGGCGGAGAAGGACGACGCGGCCTGAGACCCGGCCGGGCGGGGCCTGAGCGGCCCGGCCGGTGCCCGGGCCCGCGTCAGCCCGCCTCCGCCGCCTCCGCCGCCGCCTTCGCCAGGATGCGGGCCGCTGTCGCCGGGGAGTCGACCAGCGGGTGCAGCGCCAGCGCCCGCAGCGCGGCCTCCGGCGAGCCGGTCGTCGCGGCCTCGATGGTGGCCCGTTCCACGGCCTTCAGCTGGAGCATCAGCCCCAGCTCCGCCATGCCGGGGGAGACCACCGGGACCGGGTGCGCGCCCTGGGCGTTCGCCTCGCAGACCGTCTCGATCACCGCGTCGGGCGGCAGCGCGGGCAGGGTGCCGGCGTTGCGGACGTTGAGGATGAGGCGGGTGGTGCGGTCGGCGGCGCTGGCGCGCATCCGGTCCAG
>NZ_JBHWJL010000443.1:0-2995 GCF_042731495.1 Streptomyces sp. NPDC059853 | reverse complement strand
ACCCGGCTCACCCCCCGGAAGTCCGCATCCCCAGGACGGCGGATGCGTGCGCCGTAAGAAGCGCACTGACCCGGCCGACGTCGTCGGCCGCCTCCGCCAGCAGCCGCACCATGGCGGCCTCCGCCCGCACCGCGTCCCCCGCGCGGACCGCGTCCGCGACGGCGCGGTGACTGGGCACCGGGTCGGCCGCCGTCAGATGGGTGTGGACCAGCCGGTCGCGTTCCCGCAGCCCCGGCTCCAGCAGCAGGTCGAGGCGGCCGATCAGCTCGTTGCCGGTGGCGGCCAGCAGCGCCCGGTGGAAGGACGCGTCGGCCTCGGCCGCCGCCGACCAGTCGTCCCCGGCGCGCGCCATGGCCGCCAAGGCGGCCTCCAGGGCCGCCAGATCGGCCTCGGTGCGCCGCAGCGCCGCCCGGTGGGCGGCGGCGGGTTCCACGATGGAGCGGACCTCCGCGAGATCGCGCATCAGATGCTCGCCGTCGCCGCCCTCGGTGCGCCAGCGGATCACGTCCGGGTCCAGCAGGTTCCAGGCCGACCGGGGGCGGACGAAGGTGCCGCGTTTCTGGCGGGCGTCGATGAGCCCTTTCCCGGCGAGCACTTTCAGGGCTTCCCGCATGGCGGTGAGGCTGACGTCCAACTCCTCGCCGAGCGCCCGGATGTCCAGGATCTCGCCCTCGGCGAGATCCCCGCCGACGATACGGGCGCCGAGGTGCTGCACGACATGACCGTGAACGCCTCGGCCTGCGTAGGACGCCATGGTGGCTCTCCCTGGGATAACGGGACGGGGGACAGCCCCACTCTACGGTGAACATTATTTATGAATACTTATTGACAGTCCAGTGATCCGCCAGCACGATGAACCGACGTCGCCGAGCCGCCCACCGCTGGAGTCCCGCATGCTGTCCGCGCACGTCCACGCCGCCCCGCCGCCGCTCACCGGCCACCTCGTCCCGGCCGGACACGGCGAGCTCGCGGGCCGTATCACCGCGGACAGCCGCACCCTGTGGCGCGACGGCACCCCCTGGCTGCCGGTGATGGGCGAGTTCCACTTCAGCCGCTACCCACGGGCCGACTGGCGCGAGGAACTGCTCAAGATCCGCGCGGGCGGCGTCGACACCGTCGCCACCTACCTCTTCTGGAACCAGCACGAGGAGACCCGAGGCACCTTCCGCTTCGACGGCGGCCTCGACATCCGGCACTTCGTCACCCTCTGCCACGACCTCGGCCTCGCCGTCGTCGCCCGCATCGGGCCCTGGGCACACGGCGAATGCCGCAACGGCGGCTTCCCCGACTGGCTCGGCACGACCGACTGCACGCCCCGCACCGACGACCCGGCCTACCTCGCCCTGATCCGCGACTACTACGGGCACGTCGCCCGGGAACTGCGCGGACTGTCCGTCATCGACGGCGGGCCGGTCGTCGCCGTCCAGATCGAGAACGAGCTGTACGATCAGCCCGGACACCTCGCCACCCTGCGCACCCTGGCCGAGGAGGCCGGGCTGCGCGTCCCGCTGTGGACCGCCACCGCCTGGGGCGCCGCCGAACTCCCCGCCGACACCGTGCTCCCGCTGTACGGCGGCTACCCGGAGGCGTTCTGGGAGGACGCCGGCCCGGGCTGGGCCCGCGGCATGCGCCGCCACTACTTCTTCACCCCGATCCGCGACGACCACGCCATCGGCGCCGACCTGCGCGACACCGCACCACACGGCACCGGCCCCGACAACAGCCGCTACCCGTACGCCACCTGCGAACTCGGCGGCGGCATGGCCATCGCCTACCACCGCCGCCCCCGCGTACCGGCGCCCGACATCACCGCCCTGGCGCTCACCAAACTCGGCAGCGGCTCCGTCTGGCAGGGCTACTACCTGTACCACGGCAGTTCCCAGCGCCTGACCCACGCGGTGCCCAACCAGGAGTCCCACGCCACCGGGTACCCCAACGACCTCCCCACGGTCAGCTACGACTTCCAGGCACCGCTGGGCGAGTACGGGCAGGCCCGCCCCTCCTACCACGCGCTGCGCGCCCAGCACCTCTTCCTGCGGGACAGCGGCGCCGACCTCGCCCGGATGCCGCTCACCCTGCCCGCCACCGAACCGGCAGGACTGGACGACCGCACCACCCTGCGCTGGTCCGTGCGCGCCGAAGGCGACAGCGGCTTCCTCTTCGTCAACAACCACCAGCCGCACGAACCCCTGCCCGACCACCCCGGCGTCCGGTTCTCCGTCACCCTCGGGGAGCGGACGGCAGAACTGCCCGCCACCGGGGTGACGATCCCCTCCGGCGCCCACTTCGTCTGGCCCCTCGGCTACGCCCTCGGCTCCGGGATCCGCCTGGAGTGGGCCAGCGCCCAGCCCGTCACCCGGCTCACCGTGGACGGCACCCCCACCGCCGTGTTCACCGCCACCGCCGGTATCCCCCCGCAGTTCTCCTTCGGCCCCGGCACCGAGGTCGTCGTCCCCCCGGAGACGGCCCGCACCGACCGCTCCCCGGCCGGCACCCTGGTCACCGTGACCGCGCCGGGCACCGCCGCCCGGCTCACCCTGCACGGCCCCGGCGGCACCGCCCACCTCCTGGTACTCGCCGAGGAGCAGGCCCCGCAGATCCACCGCGTCCACTGCGCCGGGGCCGACCGGCTGCTGCTGTGCGCCGACCTCGCCCTCACCGACGGCGAGGACCTGCGCGTCCACACCGAGGCCGCCCGCACCACCTTGTCCTTCCTCCCCGCCCCCGGCGGCCTCACCGGCCCCGGGGTGCACCCGGACGGCACCGACGGCGTGTTCACCCGGTGGACGCTGAACCTCCCGCCCACCGCCACCACCGCCGGTGTGCGCTGCCTGCGCTCCGACGCCCGCCCCGCCCCGGCCCGCACCGGCGGCCCGTTCCGGCGCGCCTCCGCGCCCCGGGACGAGGACTTCGACCACGCCGCCGTCTACCACGTGGACATCCCCGCGACCGCGCTCGACCACGACGGCGAACTCCTGCTCCGGCTGCGCTACAC
>NZ_JBHWJL010000442.1:0-3001 GCF_042731495.1 Streptomyces sp. NPDC059853 | reverse complement strand
GAGCAGCTGTGCTGGGACACCGCCCGCTGCCGGGCGGTGAGTTCGGTCACCAGCCGGCTCACCAGCCGCTCCAGGCGCTCGGCGTCGTGCCGGTCGACGACCGCCCCGCAGTGCGGCAGCGTCTCCAGCGCGGCGAGCCCGCCGCCGGCCGAGTCGATCCCGTAGATGTGCAGATCGGCGCTGCTGACGGCCATGGCCGCCGAGCCGGCGATCGTGCGCAGCACCTGGGTACGGCCGGAGCGCGGGGCGCCGATGACGTACAGGTGGCCGAAGGTGGCGAAGTCGATGCTGCCGAGCCGCCGGTCCTGGAACTCCGGCAGGTCCAGCAGCCCGTACGGCACCAGCGGCAGCCCGCCCGGGGTGTCCGGCGTCTCGGTGGGCGGCAGGTCCTCCAGGCGCAGCTGGTCGGAGAGCGGCGGCAGCCAGGGGCTGGGCTGCTCGGTGTAGCCCGGCAGCTGCGCGGCGGCGGTGTTGATGGCCTGGACCAGGGCGAGCAGATCGGTGGGGCGCTCGACCGGGACCGGGCGTTCGGCCTCGGGGAGGTCGTCGTCGTCCGAGGCGAGTTCGGTGGGGCGGCCGAGGCCGCTCCAGGTCAGCTCGGCGGCCCGCACCGTACGCCCGGGCGCCGGTCCCTGCGGCCCGTCCTCGTCGGCGGCCGCTTCCTGCGGCGGGTCGGAGTCGGTGCGCTCGGCGCCGACCCAGGCGGTCTGGAACGGGGTGGGGTTGTTGTGGCCGCGGCGCAGCAGCGCCCGGCCCGGGGTGCCGACCGAGATGGCCGCCGCGTCCGGGTTGTTGATGATGTCCTGGCTCTCGGAGCGGTCGGTGACCCGCAGCGCGATCCGCAGGTTGGTGTTGGCCTTGATCTCGTTGTTGACCGAGCCGCCGGGCCGCTGGGTGGCCAGGATGAGATGGAGGCCGAGCGAACGGCCCCGCTGGGCCAGCGAGATCAGCCCGGGCACGAAGTCCGGCAGCTCCCGCACCAGGGTGGCGAACTCGTCGATGACGAGCAGCAGCCGGGGCAGGGCGGGCAGCCGCGGGTCGCGGGCGCGCTTGAGCCGGTACTCGGGGTGGTCCTTGGCCTCGACGTCCGCGAGCAGCTGCTCGCGGCGGCGCAGTTCGGCCTCCAGGGAGGCGAGCGCGCGCTGGACGAGGTGCCCGTCCAGGTCGGTGATCATGCCCAGGGTGTGCGGCAGCTGGGCGCATTCGCGGAAGGCGCTGCCGCCCTTGTAGTCGACCAGCACGAAGGCGAGTTCGTCGGGCCGGTTGGCGGCGGCCAGCGAGGCGATCATCGTCTGGAGGAGTTCGGACTTGCCGGACCCGGTGGTGCCGCCGATCAGCCCGTGCGGGCCGTCGCGCACCAGGTCGATGCGGAGCGGCCCCTCGTACCCCTGGCCCAGGGTGAAGGTGGTGGAGGCGGGGCGCCGGGCCCAGGTCTGGAGCAGCGCCTGCGGGTCCGGCGGTTCCTGGTCCAGCAGCGGCAGCAGCCGGACGTCGCCCGGCAGCCCGGAGTCGGCGTCCACCGTCACGTCCCGGATCGGGGCGATCGCGCGGGCGACCTCCTCGCACCAGTCGCTGGTCACCAGGTCGGCGCGGATGCCCTCGACGGTGGGCAGCCCGGAGATGCGGACCGTCAGGGTGTCCTTGTCCGCGGCCGAGGCGTCGGAGGAGGCGGTGGTGATGACGGCGGTGCACTCCTCGGGCAGCAGCCGCTCCCGCTCGTCCAGGCAGACGCTGAAGATCCGCACGCCGGGCCCGGCGGTGAGCACCTCGATGATGCCGGGGACGTCCCGCAGCCGGCGGGAGCCGTCCAGGATCACCAGGGTGTCGGGGAAGTGCATCAGGGTGCGGCCCAGCGCCGAGGAGGCGGCGTCGGTCCTGGCCTTGATGTCGGCGATGAGTTCGTTGACGCGGTGCGCGGTGGACTCGGGGTCGTTGCCGACCGAGATCACGGTGCCGGCCGCGGCGGCGGGCCGGTCGGGGCGCAGATGCGGCAGCCACCGCACCCAGCTCCAGGCGTCCGCGTGCTCGTTGCTGGTGAGGACGACGATCCGCAGATCGCGCGGGCTGTGCAGGACGGCGGACTGCGCCACCGCCCAGCACGCCACCCGGCGCGGGCCCGCGCCGGGGCCGGTGATGCCGACGACGCCCAGCTGCGTCATCTCCACGCAGTACGGGACGTCCGCCAGCCGCCAGTGCACGGTGGTGTGGTTGCTCTCGCGGGCCGAGTCGTTGATCTGCTTGAGCGAGGCGCGGGCGATGGTGCCCACCCGCAGCGCCAGATGGTCGGGGTCGCGGCGGCGCCGCTCCCACAGCTGGTGGCCGGGCCCGGTGGCGGTCAGCAGCAGGGACGCCGGGTCGGGGAACGTGTCGTTGCGCAGGACGCGTTCGGCGACGGTCGCGTTGCGCACCTCCAGCTCCAGCGCGGCGCGGCGCAGCCGGAACAGCCGCAGCTGCTCCTCGTACTGCTTGCGTCCGCTGCGCCGGCTGACCAGCCAGTTGCCGATCGCCATGATCGGGGTGAAGAAGACGAAGACGACGAAGAAGAACGTCCGGAACAGGCTGACCATCACGAAGCCCATGACGAGCGGGGCGATCAGCATCAGGAACGGGAAGGGCCGGTTGCCGCGCTTGGCGGGCGGTCCCGCCATCCGCATGGACTCGGCGTCCAGGTGCGGGGCGATGCGCGGCGGCCGGTTGTACTCCACGGCCAGGCCGTCGGGCGAGGGGTTGACGGCGGCGTCCGGCTCGAACGGGGTGCTCAGCCGCAGCAGATGGTCACCGAGCGACAGGTCGGCCCAGGCGGGCCACTCCTCCTCGCCGTCGTCGGGCTCCGGCAGCTGGTGGACGGGCGGCAGCGGCGGCGGTGCCGGCTGGCCGTCGGGGCCCGGCGGGTCGGGCGCCACCGAGTGGCCGCCCGGGCCGCCGTCCTGGGTGCCCGCGGGCTCCTCGGCGGTCAGCGGGGTGCCGGTCTCGGGGTCGACGGGCGGCGGCGGGGTGAGGC
>NZ_JBHWJL010000441.1:0-3005 GCF_042731495.1 Streptomyces sp. NPDC059853 | reverse complement strand
GTCGCCGATCTCGACGGTGAAGGACGTGCTGCCCGGCGGGATCTCGAAGGCGTACACCCTCGTCACCTCCCGCGGTGATCTTCCGGTCTTAGTAAGGCAAACCTCACCTTACCTTCCCGGTCGCGGACAGAGAACAGGGCCCCGGTGTGCGCTGCCGCACGCCGGGGCCCCGTCCTGTCGCCGTTGTGTCAGCCCCGGTACATCTCCGCCACCAGGAACGCCAGGTCGAGCGACTGGCTGCGGTTCAGCCGGGGGTCGCACGCCGTCTCGTAGCGCTGGTGCAGATCGTCGACCAGGATCTCGTTGCCGCCGCCCACGCACTCGGTGACATCGTCACCGGTCAGCTCCACATGGATGCCGCCGGGATGCGTGCCCAGGCCCTTGTGGACCTCGAAGAAGCCCTTCACCTCGTCCAGCACGTCGTCGAAGCGCCGGGTCTTGTGCCCGGAGGCCGCCTCGAAGGTGTTGCCGTGCATCGGGTCGCACACCCACGCCACCTGCGCGCCGGACGCGGTCACCCGCTCCACCAGCGGCGGCAGCAGGTCGCGGATGCGGTCCGCTCCCATCCGGGTGATGAACGTCAGCCGGCCCGCCTCCCGCTCCGGGTCGAGGCGGTCGATCAGCGCCAGCGCCTCCTCCGGAGTCGTGGTCGGACCGATCTTCACCCCGACCGGGTTGGAGATCGACGCCGCGAAGGCGATGTGCGCCCCGTCCAGCTGCCGGGTCCGCTCACCGATCCACACCATGTGGCCCGAGACGTCGTACAGCCGCCCGCTGCGCGAGTCCACCCGGGTCAGCGCCGCCTCGTAGTCCAGCAGCAGCGCCTCGTGCGAGGCGTAGAACTCCACCGAGTGGAACTCGGCCGGATCCGCGCCGCACGCCTTCATGAAGTTCAGCGCGTTGTCGATCTCCCGCGCCAGCGCCTCGTAGCGCTGGCCGGAGGCGGAGGTCCGCACGAAGTCCTGGTTCCAGGCGTGCACCTGCCGCAGATCCGCGTACCCGCCGGTGGTGAAACCGCGCACCAGGTTCAGCGTGGCGGCCGACGCGTGGTACATCCGGCGCAGCCGCTCCGGGTCCGGGATCCGGGCCTCGGCGGTGAACTCCGGGCCGTTGACCGAGTCGCCCCGGTACGACGGCAGCGACACCCCGTCCCGGGTCTCGGTCGGCTTCGAGCGCGGCTTGGAGTACTGGCCGGCGATCCGCCCCACCTTGACCACCGGGACCGCCGCCGCGTACGTGAGCACCGCGCTCATCTGGAGCAGCGTCTTCAGCTTCGCCCGGATCTGGTCGGCGCTGACCTGGTCGAACGCCTCCGCGCAGTCACCGCCCTGGAGCAGGAACGCCTCGCCCCGCGCCACGCTCGCCAGCCGCGCCCGCAGCTGATCGGCCTCGCCGGCGAACACCAGCGGCGGATAGCCCTCGAGTTCCGTGGTCACCGCGCGCAGGGCTTCGAGGTCCGGATAGTCCGGCTGCTGCGCCGCGGGCAGGTCTCGCCAGGAGGAAGCGATGGAGAAGCTGCTGTCAGCGTTCACGGTCACCCGGCCAAGGTTACGGGGTCGCACGGTCACCCAGGTGCCACGCCCGGGAAGTGAGACAGGGGCCACCCGAGGCGCTATAGTCCCGGCATGCGCACCCAGCCGTTCCTCACCTGGTGGTGGCCCGCTCCTGTGGCGGCCCACTGACTGCGCGCACCCAGCACCACGACGCGAAGGCCGCCCGACGGGGCGGCCTTCCGCGTTTCCGGGCCCCGGCCGCCCCGTCCCGTTCCACGACAGGGGTACCTCCATGGGCCACCACGAGCACCACACCTCCCCCGCCGCCGTCATCGAACGGCTGCTGACCGGCACCGAACCGTTCGCCCTGCTGTACCGCCGCACCCCGGGGCGCGTCCGCTCCGGCGACGGCACCGTCGAGGTGCTGACCGGACCGGTCCGCACCGTGCAGACGCTGGCCGATCTGCCGCTGCCCGAGCGGCCCGGCATCGGGGCGCTGGCCCTGGTGCCGTTCCGGCAGATCGCCGAACGCGGATTCGAGGTGACCGACGACGGCACCCCGCTGTCCGTCCTGGTCCCCGACCGGGTGAGCGAACTGCCGCTCGGCGCCGCGCTGGACGCGCTCCCCGGCCACGCCGTCACCGTGACCGGCGGGCACTTCGACACCGACGACGCGGCGTACGAGGAGACCGTGCGCACCGTGCTGCGCGAGGAGATCGGCGCCGGGCAGGGCGCCAACTTCGTCGTCCGGCGCACCTTCACCGGCCGGATCGACGGCTTCGGCCGGCGCGACGCGCTGGCGCTGTTCCGGCGGCTGCTGGCCGGTGAGCGCGGCGCGTACTGGACGTTCGTGGTGCACACCGGCGAGCGCACCCTGGTCGGTGCCAGCCCCGAGGTGCATGTGCGGATGCGCGGCGGCACCGTCGTCATGAACCCCATCTCCGGCACCTACCGCTACCCGGCCGGCGGCCCGGACCCCGACGGGCTGCTGCGGTTCCTCGCCGACCGCAAGGAGATCGAGGAGCTGTCCATGGTGGTCGACGAGGAGCTGAAGATGATGTGCGCCGTCGGCGACCGGGGCGGCGTGGTGATCGGGCCCCGGCTGAAGGAGATGGCGCATCTGGCGCACACCGAGTACGAACTGCGCGGGCGCAGCACCCTGGACGCGCGCGAGGTGCTGCGCGAGACGATGTTCGCCGCGACCGTCACCGGCAGCCCGGTGGAGAACGCCTGCCGCGTCATCCGCCGCCACGAGCGGGACGGGCGCGGCTACTACGCGGGCGCGCTGGCGCTGCTCGGGCACGACGCGAGCGGCACCCAGACCCTCGACTCGCCGATCCTCATCCGCACCGCGGACATCGCCCCCGACGGGGCGCTGCGGCTCTCGGTGGGCGCCACCCTGGTGCGCGGCTCCGACCCGGCGGGCGAGGTCGCCGAGACGCACGCCAAGGCGGCCGGGGTGCTGGCGGCGCTGGGGGTCGTGGAGGCCGGGGCTCGCGCGCAGGGCGTACG
>NZ_JBHWJL010000440.1:0-3017 GCF_042731495.1 Streptomyces sp. NPDC059853 | reverse complement strand
GCGGTCCGGGTGAACCCCGGCAACATCAAGAAGTTCGACGACCGGATCGCCGAGATCGCCCAGGCGGCCACCGAACGCGGTACCCCGATCCGGATCGGGGTGAACGCCGGCTCGCTGGATCCCCGGCTGATGGCCAAGCACGGCCGGGCGACCCCGGAGGCGCTGGCCGAGTCGGCGCTGTGGGAGGCGTCTCTCTTCGCCGAGCACGGCTTCCACGATCTGAAGATCTCGGTCAAGCACAACGACCCGGTGGTCATGGTGCGCGCCTACGAGATCCTGGCCGAGAGCTGCGACTATCCGCTGCACCTGGGCGTCACCGAGGCGGGCCCGGCGTTCCAGGGCACCATCAAGTCGGCGGTCGCGTTCGGGGCGCTGCTGCGCCAGGGCATCGGCGACACCATCCGGGTGTCGCTGTCGGCCCCGCCGGTGGAGGAGGCCAAGGTCGGCGGGCAGATCCTCCAGTCGCTGAATCTGCGGCCCCGGAAGCTGGAGATCGTCTCGTGCCCGTCCTGCGGCCGGGCGCAGGTGGATGTGTACAAGCTGGCCGACGAGGTCACCGCGGGTCTCGAGGGCATGGAGGTGCCGCTGCGGGTGGCGGTGATGGGGTGCGTGGTCAACGGCCCCGGTGAGGCCCGCGAGGCGGATCTGGGTGTGGCGTCCGGCAATGGGAAGGGGCAGATCTTCGTCAAGGGAGAGGTGGTCAAAACCGTCCCCGAACACCGCATCGTGGAGACCCTCATCGAGGAGGCTCTGCGGATCGCCGAGGAGCTGGAGCCGGCCGAGGAAGGGTCTCCCACGGTCGTCGTCGGCTGAATGAGGGATTCCCCTCGCAGAAACCGAAACAGCGCGATCACCCCGGCTCCCCGAAGTCGGCCACAGTATGGTTCTTTGGGTCGTCTTTACGACTGCCAATTGACCAGCATGGCCTGATCTCGGGGAGTTCTGACGTGGTGGCGAGGAGATGTGCAGAAGATGACCATACGGTGACGTGCCGTACTTCTGCGCGCGTTCTGCACCGGCCGCCCACTGTCGTGCGGCACGTCCCCTCCTGAAGCACGGTCACGGCAACACGCTGCGTCGTGTGGGAAACAACGGGGAAACGGGGGAGAGATCCCACTTTCCCAGACCATGGCGGTCTTTGCTCCCGCCATGGCTCCACCGGAATGCTACGGCGAACGTCCTGTGAATTCTTGGAGGCCCTCCTGTGACCACCGACACTACGACACGCGTGGTGAAAGCAATAGTGCGCGCACCGGATCCGCTCACGTATACGGCCGTCAGTAATCATCTGAACTCGACGGCCGCCATCGAGGTGGCCACGCGGCCCTATCGCGGGCCGGTCGACGTCGCCGTGTTCGTCGCCGAGCGGATGACGGTGGAGGTGATGTCGGCGCTGCGCAGGCTCAAGGACGCGCTCGGGGTGCCGGTGGTCCTCATCCCCTCGGAGATCGACCGCGCGGATCTGTTCACGGCCGTGGAGTGCAATGTCGTGGCGGTGCTCCCGCGCGCCGCGGCCACCCACGCCAGGATCGAGGAAGCGGTGCTGACGGCGGCGGCCGGCGGCGGCGTGCTCCCCTCCCGGCTGCTCGGTGAACTGCTGCGCCAGATCGAGCGGATGCAGCGCGAGATCCTGTCACCGTCCGGGCTGCACGCCTCCGGGCTGACCCCCCGCGAGATCGGCGTGCTCCGGCTGATGTCGGAGGGCCTGGACACCGCCGAGATCGCGGAGCAGATGTGCCTGTCGGAGCGGGCGGTCAAGCGGGTCATCTTCGGCGTCACCCGGCGCCTGAACCTGCGCAACCGCCCGCACGCCGTCGCCTACGCGTTACGCAGCGGCGTCATCTGACCGAGCCCCGGCGGTCGCGCGCGGGGAGGGCAGGGGCGCCGGCCCGGCACCGATTCGCGGGACACCGGTGACGGGCGCGGGCGCGCCGAGCGACCACAGCGGCCTGCCCTCCCGGCGCATCGTCCGGCGCAGCAGCACGATGTAGGCGATGTCCAGGGCGATGTAGGTCGGGACCAGCACCTGGAGCAGGTGGTGGGAGGGGTAGACGATGACGGCGGTGGCTCCGGCGGCCAGCGACCCTGCGCACTTGGCGACGGCGATGTGCATCGACTGGCCGGCGCTGGAGCCGCGCCGCTTGAGGAGCAGCAGGAACGAGGCGCTCAGCGGCACCTGGATGATCATGCCGGTGTACATGCCGTCGCGGTCGTGGAGTTCGTTGGCGCCGACGACCACGAGGACGGCCGCCCACACCAGGAGGCCGGCCAGCGCCCAGCGGACGGTGCGCGCCGGCAGGGCCGGGTAGTCGCGCGGCCCGTACCGCATCGCCAGGTAGAGCAGGCCGAGGTTGAAGACGAACCACACGACGTTGATCTGCCGCTGGGTCTCGGTCTGTTCCAGCACGAAGGTGAGGCTGAACTCCCAGGCGAAGTTCACCGCCACCATCGGGGCGGGGATGGCGGTCAGCCGGTCGCGCAGCGCCTGCCGGATGGCCAGGATGTAGGTGGCCATCCAGCCCAGCACGGTGGGCCCGGCGACCGACCAGAAGAGCAGGTCGGGGACGTCGGCCGCCCCCTCCGTGACCGGTGCGACCTGCGACATCGGGATGAGGAAGGGGGGAAGCCAGTCCATGGATGTCCTTGTGGGCTGCGAAGGGGGAAGCGGTCGCTGGTGTGCTCAGAGGCTGGGCACGATGGAGTCGAGCCCGAAGAACGAGCCGCCGTACAGTTCGTGGCCGACCTGCACGTTGAGCGTGGCGTGCCGGGCCGCGGTGTTGGCGTCGCGCCAGAACTGCTGGAGCGGGTTGGCCTCGGCGAAGGCGGAGGCGCCGTGCGCCCACATGAGTTCGTCGAGGGCGACGGTCACCAGGTTGGCGGCCTGGGCGACATCGCCGCGGATGCGCCGCAGTTCGCGGTCCGGGAGGGCGACGGCGGCGGCCGCCGCGGCGTCGATGGCGGTCGCGGCGCGGTGGACGTGCATCTCGGCCGCGTCCAGGGTCAGCGCGGTGCGGCCG
>NZ_JBHWJL010000439.1:0-3019 GCF_042731495.1 Streptomyces sp. NPDC059853 | reverse complement strand
GGTGGGCGGGCGCGGCGTCCCGGGAGACGGCGGTGGTGTCGGCGGTGAGTGCCGCCGCCTGGCCCGCGGTGCCGCCCAGCAGGGCGACGGCGGCGGCGAGGGCGGCCACCCGGACGGCGGCGCGCCGGGCCCGTGCGGGCGTCGCCGGGCGCGATGTCTGCGGGTGGAGCGGATGGGTGGTCATCTGCCGGCCTCCTCAGCCACGGTCAGCTCCCGCTGCCGTGTCGGAATGTGTGATCCGTGTGATGGGTGTGATCGGTGGGTCCCCGTCGGTGCGACATGCCGAATCTGCCAGGTGCGGCGGGCGGGCGACAGCGGCTGCGCTGGCAGTTCACTGCAGCCCCGCCGCAGCATCCTGCCGTCCGGCCGCCGCCGTGGGCCGGCCGCCGAGCTGGGTGGCCGCCAGCCTGCGGTACAGCTCGTCCCGTGCGTACAGTTCGGCGTGGGTGCCCCGGTCGCGCACCCGGCCCGCGTCCAGGACGACGATGTGGTCGGCCTCGACCACGGTGGAGATGCGGTGGGCGATGGCGATGACCGCGCACTGCCGGGAGACCCGGTCCAGGACGTCGCGCAGCGCGGCCTCGGTGTCGGAGTCGAGGTGCGAGGTGGCCTCGTCCAGCAGCATCACGGCCGGTTTCTGGAGCAGGACCCGGGCGATGCACAGCCGCTGGCGCTGGCCGCCGGACAGTCCGGTGCCCTGGTCGCCGAGCACGGTGTCGAGGCCGTCCGGCAGCTGGGCCACCACCGGGGCGAGCCCGGCCAGTTCCACGGCGTCGCGGATCTCGGCCTCGCTGGCGTCCGGTGCCGCGTAGGCGATGTTCTCGCGCAGGGTGCCGCGCATGACGGGGCTGTCCTGCTGGACGTAGCCGACCCGGCCGCGGACCCGGGCGAGCGGGAGGGCGGCGATGTCCTGGCCGTCCACCAGGACGCTGCCGCGCCGGGGCCGGTAGAACCGCTCGATGAGCTGGAACACGGTGGTCTTGCCGGCGCCCGACGGTCCGACCAGTGCGGTCAGTCCGCGGGCGGGGACGGTGAAGGAGACCTCGGCCAGGACGTCGCGGCCCGTCGCGCCGTAGCCGAAGGCCACCTGCCGGAACTCGACCGCGGGGCCCGGCTCCCCGGGTCCCGGCGCCGGCTCCGGCGGGGCGGCGGGCCCGGCGGCCGGAGCGGCGGTGGCGGGGGCCGGGTCGTCCTCTTGCGGGATGCCGACGAGTTCGTCCACGCGCTGGATGGCGGCCCGGCCCTGCTGGTAGGCGGCGATGCTCATGAAGACCAGCACCAGCGGCGACACCAGGTAGAAGAGGTACATGACGAAGGCGGTGAAGTCGGCCAGCCCCAGCGAGCCGGTGGCCACCCGGGCCATGCCCGCGCCCACCACGGCGGCCAGCGACGCCTGGAGCCCGACGTTCATGGCCGGGGTGAGGACGGAGGCGTAGGCGCTCACCCGGACCCCGGAGCGGCGGACCCGGTCCGCCAGCTGCCCGATCCTGGCCTGTTCGCGTTCCTCGGCGCGGGCCGCCTTGACGGTGGTGAGCGCGGACAGCATCCGGTGCAGGTCGGCGCCGAACTCGCCGGTCTCCTCGCGGTTCTGGAGGGCCACCACGCGCAGTCTGCGGGCCAGCCACAGGGACAGGGCGCTGGCCAGCCCGATGCAGCCGAGCGCCAGGAGCAGCAGCCAGCCGTCGATCCAGGCCATCATCACCACGCAGCCGATGACGACGAGCCCGTTGACGGCGATCTGGGCCAGGCTCTGGGAGAGCGCGATCTTCACCAGCGAGGTGTCGGAGACCAGCCGGGTGTGCACGTCGCCCTGCCGCCTGGCCTGGAAGGCGGCCAGGTCGGCGCGCAGGACGCGGCCGGTGAGGAGGACCCGGGAGTCGCGGACGATGTTCTCGCCGGCCTTGCCGATCAGATAGCCCTGGGTGGCGGAGAGGACGGCGTCGGCGAGCAGCAGCGCGCCCAGCAGCACGATGATGCCGGCGACCGCGTCGCCGGCCCCGGCCGCCTCGATGAGGTCGGAGACGATCACCGGCTGGACGAGGGTGGACCCGACACCGGCGAGGCCGAGCAGCAGTCCGCCGGCCAGCAGCAGCCGGTGCCGGCGGGCGAGACCCCAGATGGTGCCGGGCCGGTCAGCGGCGGGGGGCGTCGTCATGGCGCGCGGCTCCTTCGGGGTCGGCGTGGACGTAGCGGCTGATGTGCATCGGGCCGTCCTCGCGGTAGGGGCCGCCGGTCCAGTCGGCGAGCCGCCCGGCGAGCACCAGACCGGCGTCGGCGGCGTAGGCGTCCACCTCCGCCGGTGTGGTCAGCCGGCTCAGTTCGCGGCCGACGTGGCTGCGGCCGCCCTCGTGCCAGATGTGGGACGCCTCCCACACGTTGGCCTCCGGGTGGAGGGTGGAGTACGTCTGGAGCCCGGCGTCCGGCCAGGGGTAGGGGGTGAAGTAGGCGGTGCGCCGCCGCCCTTCGTGCAGGGCGTGGACGAACGCGGGGTTGTGGGTCTCGATCACCAGGCTGCCGCCGGGTGCCAGCCGGGCGGCGGCGCGGGCGACGGCCGCCCGCTGCTCCTCGGGGCGCAGCAGCATGGACAGGGTCGCGCACACGCAGTAGACCAGGCCGTAGTGCCGGTCGTCGCGGTAGGTCCTGATGTCGGCGTGCACGGGGCGGACCGGGGCGCCGGTCTCCGCGACGGCCTCGCGCAGCCGGGCCAGCATCTCGGGCGAGGAGTCCACGCCGGTGACCGGTCCGGCGATCGCGGCCAGCGGGACGGCGATGCGGCCGGTGCCGACCCCGAACTCCAGGGCGGCGCCGCCGGGGTGCCAGTCGGCGAGTTGCCGGGCGGCCCGGTCGGCGTATCCGTCGCGGGGGAAGATCCGGTCGTAGAAGGCGGCGAAGTCCCGGCCGTAGCCGCTGTCCTCGACCGGCGGGTGCGCGGTCTGGGCAGCAGCATTCATCCGCGCAATGTCGCGTACGGCCTCTTCGACGAGGTGCACTGGGTGGCCGCGCCGGAAGCGGTCTGGGC